>CAMYYQ010000145.1 GCA_947303535.1 uncultured Ruminococcus sp. | reverse complement strand
AAGAAGATCTCAGAATACGGACTTCAGCTCAAGGAAAAGCAGAAGCTGAAGTTTATCTACGGCGTACTTGAGAAGCCTTTCAGACATTATTTCTCAATCGCTGAAAAGATGGAGGGTAAAGCAGGTGATAACCTTATCACTGTTCTCGAATCCAGACTTGATAGTGTTGTATACAGAATGGGTCTCGCTCTCACAAGAAGAGAAGCAAGACAGCTCGTTGTACACAGCCACTATACAGTAAACGGCAAGAAGGTAAACATTCCTTCCTATAGAGTTAAGGTTGGCGACGTTATCGCTCTCAAGGAGAAGGACAGAACTTCTGAAAAGTTCAAGGCTACTGTAGAGGAAACCAAGGACAGACTCGTTCCTGTATGGCTCACAGCTAATAAGGACGATTTCTCTGCTACAGTTAATCGTCTCCCCTCAGCTGAGGATATTGACTACGAGGTAGCTACTCACCTCATCGTCGAGCTGTACTCCAAGTAATCCGAATAGGGCTCTGCTTGAAGAGACAGATTACGAAATCAACATTAATTGCGAAATAGGAGGGTTTTTATGCTGGAAAAAATTAATAAGCCTGATATTGATATTGTCGAGCTTAAAAGTGACGGCAAATACGGCAAATTCGTTTTAGCACCGCTGGAGCGTGGATACGGTATTACACTTGGAAACAGCCTCAGACGTGTGCTGCTCTCCTCACTTCCTGGTGTGGCTGTAACATCTGTAAAGCTTTCGGGCAAGGATGGTACAGTTCACCATGAGTTGTCAACTATTCCGGGCGTAAAAGAAGACGTTACGGAAATAATCCTCAGTATTAAAGGACTGACGGCAAAACTTTACGGAGAAGGTCCTAAGACAGTATATATAGAGGCAGAGGGCGAATGTGAGATCACTGCCGGCGATATAAAGACAGATTCAGAGGTAAATATCCTGGATCCCGGTATGCATATCGCAACACTTGGCAAGGACGCTAAGCTCTATATGGAGATCACTATCGACAGAGGCAGAGGCTATGTTTCAGCAGAAAGAAACAAGAAGCAGATCAACCTCCCAGTTGATGTAATCGCTGTAGACAGCATCTATACTCCTGTTCTTAAGGTTAATTATACCGTAGAGGATACACGACTCGGTCAGGTCACAGACTATGATAAGCTTACAATGGAGGTATGGACCGATGGTACTATCTCTGCTAAGGAAGCTTTATCACAGGCAGCCAATCTCCTCAACGAGCATCTGAAGCTGTTCATCGACCTCTCAGAAGAGGCTGGACTGGCTGAGGTCCTTGTTGAAAAGGACGAGAAGGGTAAGGAAAAAATCCTTGAGATGACCATTGAGGATCTTGACTTATCTGTACGTTCCTTCAATTGTCTGAAGCGTGCAGGTATCAATACCGTAGATGACTTGATCAATAAGTCTGAGGAAGAAATGATGAAGGTTAGAAACCTTGGAAAGAAATCCTTCGATGAGGTTAAGGAAAAGCTCCAGTCACTGGGCTTTGATCTCTCATCAGAAGAGGAATAAATCTTAAAACGTGCGTAAAGCGCACAACTATAAAAAGGAGTGAATACAATGCCGGGTACAAGAAAGCTGGGCAGAACATCTGATCATAGAAAGGCTATGCTCAGAGGCATGGTAACTTTCCTGCTTGAGAACGGTCAGATCGAAACTACCGTAACAAGAGCTAAGGAAGTACGTGCAGTTGCAGAAAAAATGATCACTATCGGTAAAAATGATGATCTGCACTCCAAGCGTCAGGTGTTCTCTTACATCACAAAGGAGTCCGTTGCTAAGAAGCTTATCGACGAGATCGCTCCCAAGTATGCAGAGAGAAACGGTGGTTACACACAGATCGTTAAGATCGGTCCCCGCCGCGGCGACGCTGCTGAAATGGCTATCATCAAGCTCGTTTGATCGCAGATATAACAACAAAGGCCGTTCCCGCAAAGGGAGCGGCTCTTTTTTGTTTTAGTAAATAATAAACATTGAGAAATAGGTTATTATAGTATTTACAAAATCAAATGCATGTGATATAATATTCCCAAAAGTAGATATATATCTACATTAAAAATGGGGGGAAGAAAAATGAAAAGAACGATTAAAGAAAAAAAGGTGTTAAAAAAATTAGGAATTCCAGATTTCAGACATATGACCAAAGATAAAATTATAAAATTTGCTACAATGTTACCTTACATGGATCCACTTGTTGCCAAAGCGGCTTTAGAGCAATTTCCAGAGTTTAAGGATATGGCTTGTAACATTATTTTTCAGTTTAAGGAATCTATGGATACAGCTTTACAACACAATGATAAGAGCCAAGATGAGTTTTATCTAACGTGTAATAGAATAATAGACTCCCTAGAAAAAGAACTTGAAAAGGAAAACATTTCATCAGAAGAACGAGATAGAATTGAAGATAAAATGATAATGATTGCAAAGATGAAGGGTGAGAAAGACACGGAAAACAAAAAATTCATATCAAGAATTCTGTTAGGAGGAGCGGGGCTGGCGACTTTCTTTGGTGTAGCAGCAGCATCATTGTTAGGAGGTAATTCACAAGCAAGTGTTAATGAAAATGACATGATAGAAGATGATGAGGATAGTAAAGGTGAAATAAACGACGATATAATTGATGTGTAATTATATAAGAGCCGTTCCCGTAATGGGAGCGGCTCTTTTTTGCGATATGCCTATAAAAAATGCGGAAAATCGGTGAAAAAGTACTTGCAAAACTTACCAAGATGTGATATAATATCCATTGTATGAATTACAATCCCAAACGATAGGAGAAATATCATGAACAAGAAGATAATAACCTCTCTTGCCGCAGCAGCTTCTACAATGGCTGTGGCAGGTTCTACAGCTCTCAATGCCTTCGCAGAGGGCGAGGCATCAGGTTCGGCAAACGGACAGCAGCCCGGCGGAATGAGCCTGCTTTCAATGCCCCTTATGCTCATAATCATGTTCGTGCTGCTCTACTTCATGGCCATCAGACCTCAGAAGAAGCGCGACAAGGAGCTCAAGGAGATGCAGGAAAGCCTTCAGGTAGGCGATGAGATCGTTACAGGCGGCGGTATCGTTGGTATCGTTGTAAGCGTCGGCGAGGATACGGTAGTTATCGAGACAGGCGGCGCAAAGCACAAGCTCAGGATCAAGAACTGGGCTATCACCGAGAATGTCTCAGCTGCCGAGCGTATCAAGGAAGCCAAGGCAGCAGGCAAGAAGTCAGCTTCAGTTGCCTCCGCAGCCGTTGTTGACGACGACGATGACGATAAGAAGTCAAAGAAAAAGAACAAGAAAAAAGAGGACGAAGAAGAATAATGTCCGTTACCTCCGCATAGGATTGTTTAGATCCTGCAGCGGAGGTTTTTTATGCGCAAACACAGAAAAAGCCTGTGGGCAAGGCCTGTGCTGAGCACGGCTGCGGCGGTCTGCTGCGGACTTGCCTGCACCGCGGCTGCCGCCGTACTGTCCGCAGTCATCGTTTACTATGTAATGAAGGATATGGGGCTCATATCCGCTTTTTCAGGCTTTTCCCTCGGGGCAGGAGCCTGCACGGGGGCTTATATTTACGGCAAATACCGCAGGCGGAAGGGACTGCTTGGCGGCACTCTCTGCGGCGTACTGATGTACGCTGTTATCGCCGCGGCGGGCATTATTGTCCTCGGGGAGCCTGCGGGCATAAAAAAGCTCCTCCTGCTGGCCTTTTGCGGCGGTGCAGGAGGAGTTGCGGGCGTAAACTCAAAACGCCCGAAAGATCTTATGGATCAGTAGTTGCCCGAGGTGTCTTCCATGAGCTTGAATTCGATCTTGTAGTAGTTTACCTTGCCGTCCTTATCAACGTGGGCGCAGGTGGCAGGTACCTTGTCCCCTGCCTCGAACTGGCTGCTTACGGTGTCGTAGAGCTCGTCGTAGGTGCTGACGGTCTTGCCGTTGATCTCGGTGATGAAGTCGCCCACCTTCAGATCGGTGTTGGCGATATCGCATTCCTTGTCGATATATTCGATGTAGACGCCCTTGAAGTCGTCGGGGAGCTCATAGCCCAGCCTTTCCTCGATAGTGGCCACCTTGGCCTCGGTACTCATGTCTATGAGCTGAATGCCTATCCTGAAGCGGCCTGCCACGAAGCCGTTCTTTACCAGCTCCTCGATAACGGGGTAGGCCTCGTTGATGGTAATGGCAAAGCCCAGACCCTCCAGGTCGTTGCTGACGTATTTGGAGGAGGTTATGCCTATAACCTGACCGTACATATTGACCAGAGCGCCGCCGGAGTTGCCGGGGCTTATCTCGGCATTGGTCTGTATGCAGTCCATCTCGAAGCCTGTGGAATCGCTTCTTATCTTACGGTTGACGGCGGAAACTATGCCGTCGGTAACGGTGCTGGCAAGATTTGCAGGGTTTCCTATGGCGATGACCTGCTCGCCAACAACGGCCTCGTCGGAGTCTCCGAGAGTTGCGGGAGTAAGTCCCTCGGCATTGACCTTGATAACGGCGATATCGGTCTTTGCGTCCCTGCCGATTATCTTGGCGTCATAGTAATCGCCGTCCATGGTCTCTATCCTGTGGTAGCCCTCAGCCTCGAGAACGTGGGCGTTTGTGACGATATATCCGTCCTCGTTGAGGACTATGCCCGAGCCTGTTCCCAGAGGGCGCTTTGCGGTATATCCCGCATAGTCAGCGTAGGTGTATATCTTCACGATAGAAGGTCTTACCAGTGCGGCAGCTCCCTCGGGAGTATACTTGCCGTTGGCGTCCTTGTAGTTCTTCTCGTCGTTTGCACCCTTGGGCTTGGGCTCCTT
>CAMYYQ010000144.1 GCA_947303535.1 uncultured Ruminococcus sp. | reverse complement strand
AGCAAAAGGTATCTCCTTCCACTCCTGACCGAAGGCGTTGAGTTTTCCGTCAAGATATGCCTCAACAAGGTCGATGACTGTATCTTCCATTTTTTCGCCCTGTCCGTTTATGAGCTTTATTCCGTTGTCATAATAAGGATTATGGCTTGCGGATATCATTATTCCGCAGTCAAAGCTGTCAACTCTTGATATATAAGCTACCGAAGGTGTAGTCGTAACATGAAGAAGATATGCGTCAGCACCCGAAGCAGTAAGTCCGCCTACCAGAGAATACTCGAACATATAGCTCGAACGGCGTGTGTCTTTGCCTATTACTATGCGCGGAGCTTCATCTGAGCCGCTTCTCCTTTTGAGCTCTCCGTAATACCAGCCAAGGAAACGTCCAACCTTGTAAGCATGGTCAGCAGTAAGATTTTCGTTTGCAGTACCTCTGAAGCCGTCAGTTCCAAAATATTTTCCCACTCTTGATTATCTCCTTATAAAAATAATATTTATAATGTATGGATCTCAGATCCTGTAACATACCTGTAGCATACCCATAACATTCAAATTATAGCACTTTATAGCATACAAGTCAATGCTTTGACGAGAAAATTTACAAAAGAGTGCAACACTGCTGCTCGTTTTTGTAAAAAATTTCCACATCATTTTTCTGAGAGAATCATACGACCAAACCGTCTATATAATAGATGCACGTTTTTTATACGGGCAAGACGAATTTTCTATTGCAAAGCGCGAAGTTTTGTAGTATAATAGAAAATAGTATTATAATCGGGTATTATGGCTTTCGCCACCCGAAACAAAAGGAGGAACAAAATTGGCTAAGTCAACAGCTACGGGTACGAAGACTGCTTCGTCCTCATCCCGCAACAAGATCGGCAGCACAAGACCTGCTATCACTGCCGCAGACATCATAGCCGAGAAAAAGGGACAGAAGTTCAAGCCGCTTTACTATGTCATTGCTTTTCTTGTACCTTTTCTTCTGACATTCGTGTCATACATCTGCTTTGATGTTTATCCATTCGGCGAACGTTCCGTACTGACGCTCGACCTTAACGGTCAGTACATCTACTACTTTGAAGCATTGAGAAATGCTTTCTGGGGCGACGGAAGTATTTTCTACAACTGGAGCCGAAACCTTTCGGGCGGCTTCATGGGTATCATAGGATACTACCTCGCAAGTCCGTTCACCTTCATCGTCATGATACTTCCGAGAAAAATGATAATCGAAAGCGTCATGATAATGCAGATGACAAAGGTAGGTGCGGCTGGTCTCACATTCTGCATATATGCACAGAAGTCAAAGAGACTCAAACCGCTCCAGTCTGTATTGTTCTCAACAATGTATGCTATGATGGCATATGTCGTTATCCAGCTCATCGACCCAATGTGGATCGACGGACCTATATTCCTGCCGCTCATAATCCTCGGTGTGGAATATCTCATTGATGACGGCAGAAAGCTGAATTACATCATACCTACAGCGATAATGTTCGTGGCTAACTTCTATATCGGTTTCATGATAGCCATATTCATCGCCATTTACTTCGTTTATTACCTCTTCTTCGGTACTAAGCGGAAATTCAAGAGCATAGAGGAATACGCAAAGACCATAGGTATTATGGGCGTTTCCACCGTGGTTGTACTGCTTTGCAGTATGTTCATGATACTGCCTGTCTACAACGCCCTTGCACTTGGTAAGTTCGACTTCTCTGTTCCTGATTACAGCTACAGAGCTATGTTCAATCCTATCGAGCTGGTTCCATGTCTGCTCCCGAACCAGTATTACTCGGTAAACGTTGACGAGGGAACCCGTTTCTACGGCAGACCTGAGATATACTGTGGTGTGCTCACATTCGTCCTTCTCCCATTGTTCTTCATGAACAAGAAGATAAAGACAAACAACAAGATAGGCTACGGTCTTATGACCTTTGCCCTCCTGTTCAGTATGTATGTAAAGCCTATCAATATGATGTGGCACGGCGGTCAGGATCCTAACTGGCTCCCATACAGATATTCATTCCTGCTCTCATTCGTTCTTGTATCAATGGCAGCAGAGGTATTCTCAAAGCTTGACGGCTACAAGCTGTCACCGCTGAGTGTAGGCTCATCGGCAGCAGTTGTCGGTATACTTACGGCGATATTCTGCAAGATGATGAAGACCTTCAACTACAACGAGACCAAATACAAGTATGTTGCTATCCTCCCTTACAGGGCTAATATGGAGCGCGGCTCTGAGAGCTGGGAAGAAATATGGCTGGGTACTATCGCTTTCGGTATGATACTGGCAGGTATCTACCTTGCAGGCGTTTATCTGTACAGCCACTCAAAGACCAAAAAGGCTAAAAATGCTATATCCGTTGTTATGGCTCTGTTCATATTCTTCGAGACAGGCTATAACTGCTATGACTCGTTCAGAAAGATATTCAAGGAAGTCGGAAACTCCGATAAGAGTACTTATACCGAGATTCTTTCCGCTCCCGATGTCGTAAAGGAGCTCAAGAACTACGACAACGGCTTCTACCGTGCTGAAAAGACCTATTCACGTATGGTAAACGATGACCTTGCGTACGGTCTCAAGGGTATTTCCCACTCAAGCTCGGTAATGAACGCAAAGGCTATCACATTCATCGAGGCTATGGGTTATTTCACTCAGAGCTTCGAGTCAAAGTATGAGGGCTGCAACCCTGTTGCCGATTCTATCCTGGGCTTCAAGTATATCCTTGATGATCCCGCAAGAAGCAGCGGCAGCACACAGATGCTGGACCACTCCTACATCTATCGTTTCTCAACTTCTTATAAAAAGGACAAGGACGTTCCTGCAACAGTTGACATCTACGAAAATCCAAATGCGCTGAATATCGGTTATATGGCTAATCAGGATATCCTGAGACTTTCAGGTCTCGGCAACGATAACCCGTTCAACAGCCTTAACAACTTCCTCAGCTCAATGACAGGAAACACTACCGATTACGCAGCTGTTCCGCTTGTTCCAAAGCAGTATTATGTTCCTTTTGATTGTACTGTAAAATACGATGATACAAAGGTATATCTCCACGATTACAATAACAACGGTACTCTTCACGACTGCTACGAAGCATTCGCAGGCGTTGACGACGCTGTTGTAAACGTTGATGTAACTGTTCCTAAGGACGGCAACATCTATATGCACCTCGGCTCTGAAATGAGAAAGACCTGTAACGTATGGGTCGCTGTAAAGGGCGATGACGGCGTATACAGAGGTCAGAAGACAGGCACGGAAGCTTATGACGGCTACGGTACTTACTTCAACACCAACTCCTCACCTATCGTAAGAATGGGTCCGTTCAATGCTGGTGACGAAGTCGAGATAAGACTTACTATCCCGCCTACAGACGGCAGATACACAGGAAGCAACGAATACATCATGGTAAGAAAAAATCAGGGATTCAACTTCTATTACCTTGATGAAGATGCTTTCGCTGAGGATATCAACAAGCTCAAGGAGCGTCAGTGGAATCTCGATATGAGCAAGACTACAGACCGTTACCTTGTAGGTGATGTTGATGCTCAGGAAGGCGAGATACTCATGACCACTATCCCTTATGAACCGGGCTGGAAAATAGAGATAGACGGCGAGGCTGCTGAAAACTTCATTACAGAAACAAAGCCTGAGGGCTCAGACAAGACAGTGCTCGTTAACGACAGCAAGTCCGCTGAGGCAGGTGCAAAGGGCGAAGTACTCGTTCTCGGTACTCTCATAGGTGTACGTCTCCCCGCAGGTCACCACACCGTTTCAATGAAGTATACTCCTCCGGGATTCAACTTCGGTATGTTCACACTTATACTTGGTATAGCTATTCTCGTATTGTTCTTTATGTATGACAAGAAGCACAACAAGGTGCTCCTCGAAATGCAGAAGGCTAAAGAGATAATCAAGAGCGGCAAGGCTGACGAATACCTTGCTGAGGTAGCTGCCGAGGAAAAGGCTGCAAAGAAGAAAGGCAAGAAAAAGTCCCAGCTGATAAAATCAAAGGGAGCTGTTGCCGAAGAGTCACTTAAAAAGGCTAAAGACAAAGCTGAGGACATCGCTGAGGACGCAAAAGATGCCGCAGATGATGTCAAGGAAAAAACAGAGTCTATATCAAAAGATGCATTAAAGGCTATCGAGGACGCTGTTGAAGTGACTGCCGCAGAGATGAAAGACGCAGAAAAAGCGGCAGAAGATACAGTCGAAGAAGCAGTTGAAGAAGCTGCCGAAGAAGCTGAAGAGGCTGCACAAAATGTAACAGAGTCCGTAAAGGAAGCTGTTGAAAAGCCTGCTCAGAAATCTGCAAACAACAAAAACAAGAAAAAGAAGAAGTAATATTATGCCCCTGCCAATGTGCAGGGGCTTTCTTTTTTACGTTAAACGCTTATCTTGCATGGTAAAATGAGAGCCAATTTATTAACTAAATATTACATAGTCAAACGCTTTTACGTATTGATTAATTTCTTTTTCTCATTGTGTGAAATGTTATATCAAAATAAAAAATTAGAAACAATCATTTATCGGTATATAGCTTCTCTCTGGACAATTCTACTAAAATAACAAATCAGAATTCTATATAACATATTATGTAATTTGCACAAATCCACTTGACTTTATTCTACACATATGATAAAATTTAGGTGTAGAGTTAGATTGAAGCATTTTGCACTGAGCTTCGATCGAATAAACCAAATATCATTTTTATATTATTAAGGAGGAAAACATAATGTTTATTGAAAAGAACGTTAAACGTTTGGTCAGCATTTCTGCTGCCGCAGCTTGCCTCTTCTCTTCACTCCACGTAGCTCCTATCGGAGATGCTGATGCTGC
>CAMYYQ010000143.1 GCA_947303535.1 uncultured Ruminococcus sp. | reverse complement strand
AAGGTCAGGCATTGCAGCAGGGTTTGGCTGGTGGAGCATACCCTTGTAGCCTGCACCTGTAGTTCTTGGCTTACCTGTGTATATTCTCGGTATCATCAGTATCTTGTCGCTGACCTTTTCCTGAAGCTCGCGCAGACGGGTTATATAATCCAGTACGCTGTCCTCGTTGTCAGCGGAACAAGGTCCGATAACAAGCAGGAACTTGTCAGACTCGCCGCCGAATATCTTCTTTACTTCTTCGTCACGTTTAGCGTTGATGTCGATCAGCTCCTGTGAGAGCGGGTGAGCAGCCTTCAGTTCAGATGGGTGAGGCGGTTCGCGGATAATATTAAGTGCCATATTTATCTTCCTTTACTATCAGATGTTTGTCAGCCAGTCTGTTCCGAAACGGAGCGACAGCTGATCGCAGAGTACGAGAGCGGTGATGCTGTCAGCCACTACTCTTGCACGGTGTACTATTGCAGGGTCATGTCTTCCCTTTATCTGCAATGTGGTATTTTCAAGTGTGTTGAGGTCGAGAGTTTCCTGCTCCTTGTAGATCGAAGGAGTGGGTTTTATTGCTGTTCTGAAAAGTACGGGCAGTCCTGTGGTTATACCGCCGATGATACCGCCGTTGTTGTTGGTATCGCTGTATACCTTTCCGTCAGCCGAGCGGAATGAGTCGTTGCACTGGCTTCCCAGCATATCGGCTACGGCAAAGCCTGCGCCGAATTCAACGCCTTTGACGGCAGGGATACCGAAAAGTGCATGAGCAAGCACACTTTCGAGAGTATCGAACCACGGCTCGCCTACGCCTGCGGGAAGTCCTGTAACGATTGTTTCGAGTCTGCCGCCTACGCTGTCGCCGTCATTCTTTGCAGCAGTTATGACAGCCTGCATCTCCTCGGCTTTCTTTTCGTCAAGAACAGCGAATTCCATAGAATTGAGCTGCTTTATGTCATCTTCGATGTTATTGAGCGGTCGGTCATAGACTCCGCCGCATGATAATATATGAGTTGCTATATTTATGTTTTTAGAACGGAGAGCACTTATTGCCACTGCACCTGCCGCAACTATTCCTGCTGTTATCCTGCCTGAGAAGTGTCCGCCGCCGCGGAAATCCTGAAAGCCGTGATACTTCATCTGAGCAGAAAAGTCTGCGTGTCCGGGACGTGCCTTGTAAGCAAGCTCGCCGTAATCCTTGCTTCTTGTGTCCTGATTTTCTATGATAAACGTCATAGGAGTTCCTGTAGTTTTTCCGTTAAAGACTCCGCTTACTATCCTTACCTTGTCTGCTTCGCGTCTCGCTGTGGAAAGAGCACCTATAGACTGTCTCAGCTTCATCTGCTGTGCTATGAACTCCTCATCTACGGGGATACCTGATGCCATTCCGTCAAGCACTGCACCGATAGCTTCACCGTGGCTTTCGCCGAATACGGTTACGGAAACGCTTGAACCAAAGGTGTTTTTCATTATTTCATCTCCCTGATACCGTTTAATGTCCCGATATCCTTATTCGGAACACTATTAAAATTATAACACCGAGCTTTGGATATGTCAACACGGCAATTTAACGATTTGCAGGTACAAAGTGCTAAAGTAAATAGTGATTTTGTATAGGTATGACTGCTATGTTTTGGCTAATCTGACATCATTGACTTTGACGATATATCGTGTTATAATCAGAAAAGAGAGATCGGTGACGGGAGCTGATAGTATGGACATTATGAGTTTTTACAAGGGCGAGGAATTTGAAGCGTATAAATATTTCGGTGCTCATATCACTGAAAAGGGAACTGTTTTTCGTACATATGCGCCGAATGCGTCAAAGGTATCGGTAATAGGGGATTTCAGCGGCTGGGAGGATATCCCCATGAAGCCTGCTGAGGACGGCAGGTTCTTTGAACTGTGTGTGTCCGATGCTGAAGAGGGTATGCGGTATAAGTACCGAATTTACGATAAAAAAGGCAAATTCATAGACCATTGTGATCCCTATGGCTTTGGTATGGAGGTGCGTCCGGGAACTTGCTCTGTTATAAGGAGCATCACGGACTACTCATTTACAGATGACGAATGGCTGAAAAAGCGCACAGACTGCCATGACAAGCCCATGAATATATATGAAGTTCATCTCGGCTCGTGGAAAAGGCGTTCAGATGAAGAGGAGACAGGCTGGTATTCTTATGCCGAGATAGCTGATGAGCTCATCGCTTATGTTAAGGAATACGGTTATAATTTCATCGAATTCATGCCTCTCAGCGAACACCCCTGCGATGAGTCCTGGGGCTATCAGAGCACAGGATTTTTTGCGCCGACTTCACGCTACGGTACTCCGTCAGAGCTTATGGAGCTTGTGGATAAATGCCATAAAAACGGCATAGGTGTCATAGTTGACTTTGTGCCTGTGCATTTTGCAGTAGACCACTATGGGCTAACCGAGTATGACGGTACTAAGCTTTATGAGTATCCTGACGACAGTGCAGGATATAATGAGTGGGGGAGCCGCAACTTCAATCACTCCAAAGGTGAGGTAAGGTCGTTCATACAGTCGGCTGCGGATTACTGGCTGAGCGTGTATCATTTCGACGGACTGCGTATGGACGCTATCCGCAATATGATATACTGGAACGGCGATGAACGCCGCGGAGAGAACCGCACTGCAATAGAGTTCATAAAAGCTATGAACTGCGGACTGAAAGCCCGTCATTCTTCTGCGATAATATCCGCTGAGGATTCCTCATCTTATCCTAAGGTAGCAGCACCTGTTTTTTCAGGCGGTCTTGGATTTGATTATAAATGGGACCTTGGCTGGATGCATGATACACTGGAGTATTTTCAGAGTGCGCCTATTTATCGCTCTCGGGACTATCATAAGCTGACTTTTTCAATGCTGTATTTCTATAACGAGAAGTTCATTCTTCCGCTTTCGCACGATGAGGTAGTCCACGGAAAGGCTACTGTTGCACAGAAGATGAATGGGCAGTATCCCGAGAAATTCCCACAGGCAAGGGCTTTGTATATGTACATGATAGCTCACCCAGGCAAGAAGCTGAACTTTATGGGTAGCGAGTTCGCTCAGCTGAGAGAATGGGACGAAAAGCGTCAGCAGGACTGGGATATGCTGAAATATCCGATGCACGACTCTTTTCGTGAGTATATCAAAGCTCTTAATAAGATATATCTTGAACATAGTGCGCTTCATTACGACTATGATCCCACAAATTTTGAGTGGTCGGATTGTAATTCCATTGAAAGATGTGTGTATGCTATCCGCAGAAAATCTGCGGAAGGTGATATACTGGCAGTGTTTAACTTCTCGGACTGGTTCCAGTCGAAATACTCAGTAAAAATAGGCGATGAATATAAAGTTGAACTGCTGATAGACTCCGATGATCAGCTGTACAGCGGTACTACGCCTGACGGAAAAACTGTTTTTTCATGCAAAGACGGCAGACTGGATATGGATATCCCGCCGTTCAGCGGAAGAATGTTCCTACTTACTAAATAAACCAAAGAGCAGGGGAGTACCTCTGCTCTTTTTTGTTATAATATTATTTTTTTACAATTCTCTTGATTTCCAGGCGACAGTGTGATATAATATTATAGTAATTTTTATGCAGTGGTATCGAAGTGGTCATAACGGACATGACTCGAAATCATGATGCCCCTTGAGGGACGTGGGTTCGAATCCCACCCACTGCGCCATATCTATGTTACAAAATAGATCCCAAGCCAAAAACTCCCGATTTTTCGGGAGTTTTTGCGTATCAAAAAGAAAAAATTTTTTATGTGTTACCGTAGATCCCAAACCGTAAAAATACGATTCGAACGCGCCAAAAAGCGTTATGAGAGCTGATACAAAGGCAGCTAGGAATAAAAGTACGGAAAAGCTCAGAAAATAGCCCAAAACCTAATATAGAATTTTTAACCGATTTCAAAGCCGATTTTGTTGGTTTCTTACAGAGACCATACAGAGTCGGTTTTTATTAAATAGTGTAAAATGATTTTTGAGAAATGATTAGACATTATAAAAATGCAAAGAAATGTTTGAACCGAACCATAAAAAACGTACAATGACAAAAAAACTCCTATGGTATAATAGAAACCATAGGAGGTTTTGTTATGGCAAGAAGTTACAGACACATAACATAATAGAATATTTTTGTTATTTCGACTGTCTACTTGACAGGGGGCTGGTCACAATAGGCTGCTTTTCAATTTATTCGTGTATCTGATTTATCTGCTTCTTCGACCAATTGAAGATAAGTTCTGAAAGTTTTTCAAAATCAGATATGCCGCTGTTTTTTATCTGTATATAAGCAGAGATAATATCTTTTTCACTGCCTTCCACTTTGCAGAAAAGTTCCTGTAAACGTGCGATATATTTTCCTGATCGCAGATAGCAGAGTGCCTGTATCACAAAGGAGGCGGATTTATACAATCCTTTCAGTATTGCCGGATCTTTCTCATATATCAGATTATGAACGCAGGAGTGATAAATATTGCAGACTCCTATCCTGACTGACTGCCTGATATCATCATCAGTAATCGGCGGAATAATATCATCAAGAGTTCCTATTATCGGCTTCGTATCATTATAGAACTGAAATAGATCAGATACCTCCCAGTTTCTGAGGTCGTCTGCATCAGAAAGAAATCCACAGAATAATTCCCTGTGCGGAAGGGCATCAAGCATTGTTCGGTAACGTCTTACATCTTCACACGAAAGATTATCGAGAATAACAACGAAATCAATATCGCTGCTTTCTGTTGCTTCTCCGCGTGCGTAGCTACCCTGCAAGCCAACGAAACATATCCTGTCAGGAAACGTATTTTTTCTGCTTGTCGTTCTGTTTTTTATGGGATTGAGAGCCTTGCAGAGGCAGAAGCATACATCA
>CAMYYQ010000142.1 GCA_947303535.1 uncultured Ruminococcus sp. | reverse complement strand
TATATGAGATATTTTATTCGTCCTCTTCGTCGTAGAATACGTTATAGTTCACGGCACGGTGACTGTAGGTGCTGAGGACAAGTCCGATGATAGCGTACATACTTATCATAGCCGTACCGCCTGCACTGAGGAACGGCAGCGGAACGCCGATAACAGGAGCAACTTTCAGTACCATTCCAATGTTCATGATACAGTGTGAAAAGATAAGTCCGAAAGCGCCCATGCAGATGAATTTTCCGAGATGATCGCGGCATACACGGCTGTCGCCGAATATTTTAAGGCATATATAAGCAAGGATTATGATTATTCCCATAGAGCCGACAAAGCCGAATACTTGTCCTGCGTATGTGAAGATGAAGTCGTTGTGTATTTCGGGAACGGTGATATAATCCTCGGGCTTGCCGAAGAGTCCTTTTCCGAATACGCCGCCCGATTTAAGGGCAGCAAGTCCCAGATCCTGCTGATATTCGATATATTCGGGATCAGTTCCGGGGTGGAAGAGAATGAGTATACGCTTTTTGTGGAACTCGCTGAGTGCGAAGAACCACATTCCTGCTACTCCCGCAGCTATAACAAAAGGAGCTGCCACAAGGTATTTCCACGAGATTTTGGCCGAGCATATCATAAAAGCGAATATAGCGGCAAATACGATAGCTGTTCCGTAGTCGCCCTGCAAGCCGACGATGCCTATGGGGATCATGCCGTGGATTATTATCAGCAGCATATGCAGAGGCTTGTTCATTTCCTCCTCGTCACGGGAGAGATGATAGCCGAATGTGAGTATGAATGCCAATTTCAGCACCTCTGATGGCTGGAACTGGATAAATCCGAGATTGAGCCAAGCCTGGTCGTCTGCACCTTCTCGTCTGTAACCGAGAGAGGTGAATGTAAGTGCCATAAGTCCCAGAGCAACGGGAACGAATATGAACCATAGCTTGACCAGCTTTCGGTAATCAATAAATGAGATTATGATCGCTGCAACTATACCTGCGCCCATTGAAAAGAGCTGAGTTTTCCAGTAGCTTGAACCAACTGACTCAAGCACCTTGTTCTGCGTGATCGAATAGATCAGCAGGGTACTTATTGCGGCGCACAGAGTAACTGCAAAAAGCAGTCCTCCGTCAATGCTGTGCTTGCCTGAGGGTAATTTTTTAAATGCCGATTTCATTGTTTCTCCTTAGTTTTTCTTTCTTTTTGAGTTTATGCCTGTAGGGACGACCATTGGGTGTCCGAAACGCAGCAGGAATTATTTTCTGCGGACGACCAATGGTCGTCCCTACACGCTGTCATTCGCTCCAGTACTTGCGGTCAAGGCTCCTGAACTGAGCTGCTTCCGCAACGTGCTGTTTTTTTATTACTTCAGAGCCGTCGATATCTGCGATAGTTCTTGATACTTTCAGTATACGGTCATAAGCTCGGGCACTGAGTCCCAGCCTGTCGAATACATTTTTCATAAGTGTTTCGGCAGCAGCGTCCATAGGACAAAGCTCCTGCAATTTATCGGGAGTTATCAGCGCATTGCAGGTTATGCCTGTACCTTTGAAACGCTCCTCCTGTACAGCTCTTGCCTCCATAACGCGCTTTCGTATGTCAGCGGAGCTTTCTTCCTTGACTTTTGAGGAAAGGTCGCCGAATTCAACAGGTGCTACCTCAATATGAAGATCAAAGCGGTCGAGCAGCGGACCTGATATCTTTGAAAGGTATGATGCTACTTTGTTTTTAGGGCAGATGCATTTTCTCTTTGGGTGACCGTAATATCCGCATGGACACGGATTCATGGCACCTATGAGCATTATCGTGCATGGGTATGTGATAGTTCCCGATGCACGGGCGATAGTAACTTTTCTGTCCTCAAGGGGCTGTCTCAGTATCTCCAGCGTCTTGCGGTCAAATTCCGCAAGCTCGTCCAGAAACAGCAGTCCATTGTGAGCCAGGGAGACCTCTCCGGGGTGGGGGATACTGCCGCCGCCTGCCAGTCCTGCCGAAGAAATGGTGTGATGAGGCGAGCGGAACGGTCTTTTTGTTATTATGGGAGTTTCGGGAGTAAGAAGTCCCGATATTGAATGAACTTTTGTAGTTTCAAGTGCTTCCTCAAAGGTAAGCGGTGGAAGTATTGAGGGCATACGCTTTGCCAGCATACTCTTTCCGCTTCCGGGCGAACCGATGAGAAGTGCGTTATGTCCGCCTGCCGCAGCTATTTCAAGAGCCTTTTTTGCGGACTGCTGCCCTCTTACGTCTGCAAAATCAAGAGTCTCTGTATATGCAGTCTCGGGAGGAACAAAGTGTTCACAGGGAACGAGCTTCTCTTCGTTGCGGAAATGCCTTATGAGTTCCTCTGCGTTATTTACGGCGTATATGTCCACACCGTCGATAACAGAAGCCTCCTTTGCGTTCTCAGCAGGCACAAATACCGACTTTATGCCTGTTTCACGGGCAAGCATGACCATTGGGAGAACTCCGTTTATGCGGCGGATATCACCGTTGAGGGATATCTCACCGATGAACGAACAGCCCTCAAGGTCCTCGCTTATCATGCGCATACCGCGGAGAATTGCCATAAATATAGCCATATCATGCACAGAGCCGCTTTTCTTGGTGTCGGCAGGTGCAAGATTTATCATTACCGAGGCTACAGGGAAGCTTATACTGCATGAGCGCAAAGCAGCCCTTATTCTTTCACGGCTCTCCTTTACAACGGTATCGGGCAGTCCGACTACTTCAAACTGCGGATTTCCGCGGCTGATATCTATCTCTACATCAACAGGAAAAGCATTGAGTCCGAAAAGTCCTAGACTTGAGACCTTCGCAAACATAATATGTCCCCCTTATTTCAATTTTAACGTGCTGTCAGAAAAAAACACCTCTTTATGAGCTTTGGGTACGAATTTCTGTCCTACAGATGAACTGAGATTTCGCCTTGCAACATTCAGTGCAGGCATTCCACCGATATCGTTGGTATCAGAAGACTGCGGCTTGGCAAGATTCGGGACAGACCGATTGCTGCCTGATGCATTTTGAGCTATATTGCGTTCGCGCAAAGCTTTTTCGCGCAGAAGCTTATCGAAATGCCTCTTGTTATAGCCGTTGGGACTGTATTTCTTCATGTCATCATGGTCGGCAAGTACAGTGCTGAATATAGGGAAGCCCTCGGTGTTTTTCAGCTGTTTGTAATCCGAATATCCTTTGAGTGAACCTATGCTGGTATACATTCCGCCAATGCCGATAACAACAGTAATGAAATCAAATCCCGAAAGCCTTGCTATCAGCGAACATACAAACGTCAGAACGTACAGGAAGAACATGATAACAGTGAATATCTTGTGCTTAGTACAGCCGATCAGTGATATTCCTGCAATGACCAGACACATGATAAGCTGGAAAAGGCTGAAGCCTGCGCCCATGTCGAATGCGGCTGTATCCTGCATGGTAAACATGAGAGGTACCCAGCCTGCTAAGTGCATAGGTACTTGAAGCAAAGAAAAAAACGCCATTATACCGCATGAAGCAAGTGTATAGAAAAAGGTCTTTCGGCTTATTGCTTCTATCTCATCAAGCCTTCCGCGGCACACAGGATAGTGAGCGTGGTCAGGCTTTTCAATTAATACAGGGTTTTTCTTGAATTCCATATAATTCTCCAATATAAAAAATTATGGTCTATATTATTATATCACTTTTTATCTTTGATGTAAACATTTTTGTATCAAAAATTATGCGCCGTTCGTCATTTCCCTTGACAGCTTTCGGCTGATATGGTATGATAAAACAAAAACGAAAGGGCAAAGGGCATGATAAAGGAAATCGTCAGAGATAAGGAGATACTGAGCATAAGATCCGAAGCGGCAACTAAAGCTGATATGCAGACTGTCCGCGATCTTCTCGATACGGTAAAGGCAAACGAAGAGCGCTGCGTGGGCATGGCTGCAAATATGATAGGTGTGCATAAAACTATACTTGTAGCACTGATAGGTGACGAATATATCGCTATGATAAATCCTGTCATAGTTGATAAGTCAAAGGAGACCTATGATACCGAAGAGGGCTGTCTCTCACTTGACGGAGTCCGCCCCGTAACGCGCCACAGTATAATCACAGTGGAGTATCTCGATAAGAAATTCAAACGCCGCCGCGGCATATTCCGCGATTTTGAGGCAGAGATCATACAGCACGAGATAGATCATTTCAGCGGCATCATCATATAATTTTGATTAAATATAAAAAATATTTTCAATGTTATTGACATAGGAAAAAACAGGTGCTATAATTAACACATGAATAAACCGTTGACGCGGAGATAAAGTTAATTATGATTCCACAGAGAGCCTGCGATGCTGAGAGTCAGGTGAAAAACAGATTAGCAAATGGACCGCTGAGGGTGCAGTCAAATGGATGAATGGGGCGCACATTTTTAGTATGCCGTGTTTTCCAGAGTATTCTGCAACGTTAAGATGTGCGTTAAGCATCAGGGGTATGATAGTATCCTGTTAAGCGCACGGCAAAGCCGTGAATCAAGGTGGTACCGCGGATAAGTATATTCGTCCTTGACAGATCATATTGTTCTGTCAAGGACTTTTTTATTTTCCATGACAGTTCAGCGGAGGTGCTTTTATGAAATTTTTACCCGAATTCAGTACAGTACAGGAGATAGCCAAGAGCGGAAAATACGATATCATTCCCGTAAGCTGCGAGATAATGTCTGATATCTGTACTCCTATCGAAGCTATAATGACACTGAAAAATGTTTCCACACACTGCTATATGCTTGAATCTGTGGCAGAAAAGGAAAAGTGGGGACGTTATACATTCCTCGGATTTGAACCTAAGACGCAGATAACTGCCTGCGGAAACGAACTTACCATAGGCGATGTGAAAATGACATCTGATGATCCGTCGGTACAGATCAGAGAGATACTTTCAAAATACAGAAGC
>CAMYYQ010000141.1 GCA_947303535.1 uncultured Ruminococcus sp. | reverse complement strand
ACAGCGCGAGCAGAATATAGCTTTGTACAGAGCACTCAGCAATGTAAACACGGATTACGGACAGGCGTTACATCTTGTATATATCGAGGGGCTGAGCATAAAGGAAGCCGCTCAGGTAATGAAAAAGACCAGAAAGCAGGTCGAAAATCTTGTCTGTCGCGGCAAAAAGGCTATGAAAGCGCAGCTTGAGAAGGAGGGCTTTGTCTATGAAGGATTATATTCAGGTAAGTGAAAGCGTCTTTCGCAAAGCTGAGGAGAGAATGGCTGAGAAGAAACGCCGTTCCATGAGAATAAAGCGTAATACCTTAGCTGCAACCAGTGCGGCTGCGGTCCTTGTCGTAGTTTGTATGCAGAATGAGAGTATCAGCAATGCGATAAAGTCGTTCCCTAAATTTGTAAGCAGTATGTGGTCAGGTGAAGAGCCTACGACTACACAGATGACCACACAGCCTGTCACAACGACTATCGAGACCACTGCCGTACATACAACAATATCAGAGACAACGACAGAGACAACGACAGAAACCACTACCGAAACAGAAACTACAACTTCCTCAGATAATGTTACTGAACCGCATACTAATATAGTTACTTCACATACTGATAATATGAAGAAGTTGTATATGGTGGCGTTGGATACAAGGGTAGTTGAAGCGGACTATGATATCGTTACTCTCAGCAACGGCTACAAGGTAAGCTTCATATACGGAGAATACGACCTGAGAGGCTTATTCAAGGTAGATGACATAATATTCTACAGGTGCAGCTTTGCATACGATAAGAACAGCAATATCTACTATTATCTCGATGGTTATTTTGAAGCCGAGCAGAGGTGGATAGAGCCTCCTTCTTATGATGAAGAGAGCGGTGAGTATATCGAGCCTGTTACTGAAGAGTTCAGGGGAGCTCCCATACCTGCCCCCGAGCCTGAAAAGAAAAATGAAGAGCTTCGTCAGCTGAAGTACGATGATTCTATACCTGCACTTGATTATAAGGATATACTTGCCGATCCGTCAATGCTGACATCGGGCGAGGGATTTGATGATCTGCCGATCATAAAGATAAAGGTAACGGGTATGGAAATAAAAAAAGCAGATGGATATCGTAAGAAATTTGAAGACGGCAGAGAATGGTTCCTTTATACAAATCTTACAGAAGGAATGGAATATGAAGATGTGTATGAACTTAAAGAAGGCGACATAATTGATATGGTGGGATTTTTCAGTTATAATAAAGAATCTGATATGTTAGATGCACATGATATCTATATCAAAAAGGTGAACTGATCTTATACCTTTTGGGGGATATTTACAGAAAAAACAGACTCCGTATGGAGTCTGTTTTTTTACTCGTTAATATTTGTGATAGAAGTCCTTTGTAAGCTCATCGAGCCATTCAACGTCCTCGGGCTTGACTTCGCTGAGTTTTGCGTTCCATTCTTCCTCTGTACATTCTTCACGGTCTATAGTATAAACTTCTTTATCACCAACAACTGAGCATTGAAGCTGTGTTTGAAGTTCAAGTTCGTTATTTTCATTAAGTTTAAATACCAAATAGATAGTAGGTGAGGAATTAGCTTTTATTATGATTATACCGTCTTTATTATGGTGAACCCATATATTTTCTGATTTTGTAGTGATAGCTTCATATTTATTACCTTTTAAAGCATAAAGCTCACATAAACTGCTTGATTCGGGAGCATTTGATGTGAAATACTGTATAAACAGCTCGGGAATATCATCGCCGTTGATGTCATATTCGCAATAGAAAGCGTCGGTGATACTGTCATTGGAATTATCGATCAATTCCTGCAGGCACTGATTTACAAGGTCAGCGTGGGCATCGCCGTATTTCAAACCGTCAGATGTCAGACCGTAAGCGGTATTGCAGTTTAAAAGCTTGTCAGCAAGAGCTATGGCAGTTTCAGCATCAAAGTTTCCGTGTATCATGAAACCTGTAGACATAATTCCATCGACTATACGTGTAGAAATACATTCACCGTCTACCCATATGGATATGGGAGTTTCTGTGCCTGCGATCTCTGAGGTAGCCTCTGCAAATAGCTGTTGACCTTCTTCGTCAAATGCTACTTGTATAGCATATTCTGATCCGTCGCTTTCGTCAAGCACACACATTTCAGCCTTTCTAATATTACTTCCCGTCAGTATAACAGGACTTTCGGGACTGTCGCCCTTGCGGAAAAATACCTCATGCTGTTCTATGACATCACCCGGCAGAGAAGTAGCTTCTTCGGTCACAGCAGTAGTTTCTTCACTAACGGTAGTTTCTTCTATATCCGAGCCGTTAATACTGCCATTCCTGTGCAAAAGAGCCGCACCGCCTGCGATACCGCCAACAATAGCGATACAAGCTGCAACAGAAGCGAATATCTTCCACATAGTCCTCGGACGATAAGGCTCAGAACCGCTTACAGTATCTTCGTTATTGTCTGCAATGTCATTATTTCTTATATTGAACTTCCTTTTGCTCATTTCCAGTATTTTTTTCTTGTCATCGCTGCTTACAGGAGCGACTTTTTCGGAAAGAGACTCTAATTCGCTGAGTTCGGCATTTTCGATGATACCGAAATCCAATTCTTTGTTGTTGTCTTTCATAATTCTGCCTCCTTCAAAGATATATCGAGTTCAGCCAGCTTATCTTTAAGCCGTCTTATGGCTCTTGAGCATCTTACCCTGACAGCCGCAGGTTCAAGGGAAATGGCTTTCGCAATTTCCTTTGAATTCATGCCGTAGTAGTATTTCTGTATAATGATAGTTGAATCTGGTTCTCCGAGCTCGTCCACCAGCCGCAGGAGAGTCCTGCGAAGCTCCGCACGTTCCGCATTATTGGCGATATCGGTATCATCGCGTATATTATCAGCGTCACCCTCTTCCAGCGAGACAGTCCGTCCGCTTTTAGAGGTAAGGCTGTGGAACATATTTATGGACTTTCTTATAGCAACTGTGCTGATGAAGCCTTTTATACTTTCGTTCTGTTCTGAGTTCTTGGCGAAGTAAGAGAAAATATCCGCGAAAACATCGCTGACACATTCTTCCATATCTTCCTTTGTCGCGCAGCTTCTCAGCTTATTGAAAACGATGGTATAAACGTAGTTGAAATACTCCTCGAACAGCGAGTTCTGAGCTTCCTGCGGAGATTTGTTGAAAAGCTTTCTGTAGTCTTTGTCTGTCATGGCAGATCCCCCCTATATATGAAAAGTAGTTATGCGCATTTCCGCTTTCATAATATATACTCAAAGTGAACAGATAAAGTGCAACAAAAAATATTCTACCACAAATATAAAGATAAATCAATCCTGTAGGGACGACCATTTGTCGTCCGCATATTTATCTGATGAAAACATAAAATTAACGGCGCACGAATGTGCACCGTTAATAATGTAATTATTTATCAATAATATGGATATTCATCAGGATTCTGTTCGACAATTTCCGCATTATGATTTTTTTCAGCATAGAATGTTTCAGCGTTCATTCGATCTCCGGGAAGATCGCCAAGTTTTCCGCTGTTGTATATAGGATTACCGTTGCCAATATACTTATCGTATGTGTTTACAAATTCGCCGTATTCATAATAGCCCTGATAATTGAATTGTGCAACATTAGTAAACGAATTATCACTGTCGAATTTTATTTTACGTGTAAAGTTATAACCTGATTTGTCCTCAAGATAAAGGCATTTATCCTCCTGATTGTAAGTCATCCACTGAGCGTCGATATAAAGAAGAGTTTCAGCGTCTGTGACGCATCCTTTTACTGTTGGAGCTATGAAATCATTTCCGTCATAGATAAACATTATTGTTCTTGCTAAGCTTTCGCCTCTCATATCATATGAGATAAAGAGCTCAGGAACTGAATCGCCGTTGATATCGCGCATATCAGCCTTTATATCCCATATAGGAACTAAATTTTCCTGTATTTCATCTTCCTTGTATTTAGTACCGTAACCGTAGAAGTTCTTCTCATTCATGAACCTATCCATAGCTCTTTCAAAAGCGGCATTGAGCTTTTCCTGAGTAGCCTCAGCAGGGTCTATTGATTCATATTTTGATATCCATTTCGGATCAATTTCAGTTACGACAGTCTCTGTATTATTTGCAGGAGTTTCGTTATTAACTGCGGCTGTAGTATTTTCGGCAGAAGTAACAGTGTTCACATTTGTAGCTGTAACAGAAGTCTTTGTAGCTGCTGAGTTTTTAGTTGCAGTAGCTGTACCAGTTTCAGTCGCTGTTGTATTTATAGTAGTTTCCGAAACTATGGTTGTAGTTGCCTTTTCAAGGGGCTCGGGAGTATCAGGTGAGACACCTTTGTTTCTGCCAAACATATAAATGCTTCCGCAGACCAGAGTCAGTGCAGCAGCTGAGCAGAGGACAGTGTAAATTATTCTTGAGATGCCCTTGCGGCTGTAGTTTTCAACGCCGGTAACAGCGTCCTCATTTTCTGATATATTTTCAATTCTTTGTTCTTTATAAAGCATTTCTTTTTCCTCTTTGTATTTCTTATTTGTGATCTTTAGCATACGATCTCTTGCAGATTTGTCTATCATCATATTATCCGCACCTATTTCTTCAAGGTCATTGATATTTGAGTTTTCAAGGATATCAAATCCTATTTCCTTGTTATTCTTCATATATTTCCCTCCTTCAGGTCATATCCTTCCGCTGAAAGCAGTTCTTTCAGCTTTTTCAGAGCCCTGCTGCATTTTACTCTTACAGTGGCAGGGGACGTACTGTGTTTTTGCGCTATTTCGGTAGAATTCATATTGTAATAGTATTTCTGTATCACCATTGTAGACTCAGGCTCACCGAGACTTTTTATGAGTCTCAGCAGGAGACTGCGAGTTTCGGAGCGTTCCGCATTTTCTTCCATGCGTTCATTGTCTGCAAATTCTGTAGTTTCGTCCTCGATATAGACTGTGGAATT
>CAMYYQ010000140.1 GCA_947303535.1 uncultured Ruminococcus sp. | reverse complement strand
ATACACCGAAATACAGGCTTGCAGGCTTATACTTACGAAAAATCTTTACGGCATAGATATCGACAGCCGCGCTCGCCGACTTGCTCATTTTTCGCTGCTTATGAAAGCCTGTGAATACTGTCCCGAAGTTATAAGCTCGGGCATACAGCCTCAGCTTTATGATATGGAGGATATTACCACAGATGAGCATGACCGTTTCTTTAACAGCAGCCTTTTCGGCAGCCTCATGAGACCTGTATCTCCGCCTGATATCGGCAATGCAAAGGCTATGAAGCTGTATGAGCTGCTCACAAGGAAATATTCCGCGGTAGTCACTAATCCCCCTTATATGAGCACAAGGAATATGAACAGCAGTCTCCTTGAATTTATGAAAAAGAATTATGCGGAATACTCCGCTGACCTTTTTTCTGCATTTATCGTCCGCTGCACCGAGCTTACTGAAAACGACGGTCAGCTTGGCTTCCTTACGCCATATGTGTGGATGTTCATTAAAAGCTACGAAGAACTGCGGAAGCTCCTGTTTACTCAGAAGCATATCAATGATCTGATACAGTTTGAATATTCCGCATTCTATGACGCTACTGTTCCGTTATGCGCCTTTACTGTTAAAAACTCACCGTCAGATGAAATTAGCACTTTCTTCCGCCTGACGGATTTCAGAGGCGGACTTGATGTCCAGCAGGAAATGTTCCTCAAAGCACTGACTGATGAAAAATGCGGTTACGTTTACAAAGCTCACTCAGGCAGCTTCGGGAATATACCGTCCTGTCCAG
Source organism: uncultured Ruminococcus sp. (assembly GCA_947303535.1). The sequence goes on along the minus strand of CAMYYQ010000140.1, from coordinate 4,173 downwards.
CTGCTTACTGGTTAAGCCCGAGGATATCTGAGCTTTACGCGAAATATCCTCCTCTCGGCAGCATTGCCGCTCCGCGCAAGGGCAATTCCACCTCTGACAACCAGCGTTTCCTAAAACTGTGGTACGAAGTGGACAAAAACAAGATGAACCTTGGCTGCCGCCACATCGACAGAGCCGAAACAATGACAAAACGCTGGTTCCCGTACAATAAGGGCGGCGGATATCGTAAATGGTACGGCTTCAATGACTACCTCATCGACTGGTATGACGATGCTGCGGAGATGAGAAGCATACCTACGGCAGTAATCGCTAATTATAAGTACTTTACCATGCCGGGGCTTACATGGTCTACGCTCACAAGCGGCAAATTCAGCATAAGGCAGTTCGGGGAAGGCTATATTTTCGATAACGGCGGCTGCTGTATCTTTGAGCTTGATGACAAAAAAAACTATATCTGTGCGCTGCTCAATTCCAAAGTTTTCGCATATATCTTCGGTCAGCTCAATCCTACGCTGAATTTTCAGTCGGGAGAAGTCGCAAAATTCCCTTTCGTTTACAAAAAGTCGGCTGACGTTGACAAGCTTGCCGAGGAATGTACAGCTATTTCCAAATCCGAGTACGACAGCTTCGAGACCAGCCGCGACTTCAAACGCCACCCTCTTGTTTAGCCGTTAGCCCTTAGCCGTTAGCAAGTGAGTAGTGAGTAGAAAGTAGTAATCAGAAAGTACTGTAGGGAACGCCAAGGGCTGCGTTCCATTAATTACGACGCAAACAAAAAATGAAACAATGTATGGGCTGCCTTTGGCAGTCCGCCAATTACGCGTTGACGTAACGCCAAGGGCTGCGTTATTTGCACACATACCCTCTTACAATCTTGCCACCTTGCCATCTTGCTTTCTTGACCTTTATTTTATGCAATACACATTAGTAATTTAAACTGTTCAAGATGGCAAGGAAGCAAGATGGCATGAGTTTATTATGCTATCTTCCATAACTATCATCTTTATATCACTTAAAAAAGGGCGGAAATATCCGCCCTTTCATTATCCTACGGTAACTGTAGCCGTTACGCTTTTATTTGTCGGTGATATCTCGGCATCGTCACTGAGATCAAGTACAGGAGTACCGTTTCCGTCAAAGCACACCCTCTTTATGCGTGTATGTCTGCACGGGTCATAGAGCGGGTCTTTATTGTATGTTCCGCAGCCCTGTGATGCATGACTTGCAGGACGTGCGTGATACACTATGAGCAGATTGCCCTTTTCATCGGTCACAAAGCTGTTATGTCCGGGACCCGACTGGTCTTTAAGGTCTGAGGTCTGGAGTACGGGACTGCTCAGCTTTTTCCAGCTGCTTGTATCCATAAGATCGGAATTTATATCAGCTTCAAGTCTGCCCACGCAGTACTCCGAGCCTGTACCCGATGCAGAGAAGAAAACATACACCTTCTTGTCGGTTTTCAGCACTGCCGCACCCTCATTTACGCGGTTGTTCACCTTTTCCCAGTTGTATTCGGGCTTTGTGAGCATTATTGGCTTAGATGTGAGTTTCCAGGGCTGTGACGGGTCTATCTCAGCCATAAACAGAGAGGAGTCACCTTTTATTTCCGCCCATATCACATAGTGCTTTCCATTGTTCTCGAAATATGTCATATCCAGCGAAAAATTTGCAAATGAAGAAGTATCGCCAGATGATGCCTGCATTTGTCCACACTCTGTCCAGCTGCCCGTGAACGGGTCGCCGTCACATTTCAGCACATAAGGACGTATCGCCCATATATCATCACTTGCGCCTGCGGCAAAGAATATGTACCATGAATTGCCTATTTTATGCATCTCGGGTGCCCAGATATGCTTGGCAAGTATACCGCTGGAGTGGGCTTTCCAGATAGTTTTTTCCTCTGCGGAAGCAAGTCCGCCCACAGTATTGCTGCGTCTGAGAATTATTCGGTCATAGCCCTTGTCAACGCTGCCGTATGCAGGATATGAAGCCGTAAAATAATAGTAACCGTCCTTTCCGTCAACTACATAGGGGTCGGCTCTTTCCTTTATAAAAGGGTTATCGTAAAGCTCAGAACTGGACTTTAAAGTGCCGCTCACCTTGTAAGTCCCGGCTTTTGTTGTATCGACTTTAGCTATATCGGAGCTGTTCCATTCTACGCTCAGCTCGCCCTTTCCGCCGCCTGTATACTGAGCAGTAACGGTCTTCGGCATTTCAAGCCGCTGACCAAGCCCCACATTTACAGACACAGGCTTAACTCCCGTATTTATGGGAGCAAGTCCTGCGGAGGGATAAGAGTTTATCAGAGCTGTGTACTGATCTGCATTTATTGGTATCACATAGCCGTGACGAGGTGTGAAGTTGAAGCTGTAGCTGTTTCGGCTGACTGTTGTGAAGTTCACAAGGTCGCTTGTCTCCTGCATTACGTAGTAGCCGTCACCGTAAGCATCTGACATCATCAGCCACTTGTCCTGACCTATGAGCTTGTAGATATTAGGACCCTCAACGCCGATATTTCCCTCGGACACCTGTTTTATCTCACTGTAGGGTCCGCTTGCGTGGTCAGCAGTAGCAAGATAAATACGCTTGTTGGTCTCGTTCTTGTAATACATATAGTACTTGCTTCCCACATGGATTATATCAGAGTCGATAGCATCGTTGCCGTTTTTAGGTGCAAAAAGCAGCTGCGGCTCTGTATCAAGGCGTTTCATATCCTTGCTGTATGCGTAATACATGATAGTTCTGTCGTCGCGTCCCGGGACTCTCGCAGCAAAGTATATCATGTAGGACTGCTTCTCGGGATCGTAGATAGCCTGCGGTGCCCACGCACGGTCTGCACCCTGCATGAGGGAATATTTATTTGCTATCTCAATGCTTGTCTCATCGAACCAGTGAACAAGGTCTGTGGACTTTGCACTGAGAAGATTTCGGTTACTGTTCCAGCCAAGTGAGGACTTCATGTCCGTAGCCAGCATATAGTACAGTCCGTCCTCGCCCTTGAAGATATACGGATCACGGAGACACTCAGTACCTACGCTTGATTTCCACACAGCACCGCCGCCGTTGAGTGCCTTGAAGTTATAACCGTCAGTACTTACTGCATATGAAAGACGCTCCTGCTCGGGAGCATTTCCGAGAAAGTATGCAAAGAGATACGCCACATCAGGCTTTTCGGTGGAAATAGTGCTGTAAGTCTCCATATTCACAACTTTTCCTGCAAGAAAACTTGTGAGAAGTACAAGGTCGGCAGTATTTACAGTGCCGTTACCGTCCATATCCGCAACAGCTGTCAGAGTATCGTCAAAGCCGCCGATAACGCCGTTTTGCATGATGATTCGGTCGAATATATCAACTTCACCGTCAAAGTTAAGGTCACCGCGGACAAACTTGAAATCGCCGCCTACAGGTCTTATGTAGAACTTCTGTCCCTCGCCTGCCCAGTAGTCCCACTGGTCAACATTAGCTCCGTTTTCGTGGCTTATATCATATACATCAAGTGCTGCATTTCCCGAGCACTCACCTGTTATATAGTACGCATCATCGGTACGGTGGAGTATGAAATGCTGAGCCGCAGTGTCCTTGTACTCCGAGAGGTATATGTTGTTTCCGTTGGCAGAGTCGCCATTCTCCACTGTCAGTGCAAGACTTCTGTCCCTGCCTGAGAGTATGCAGCATTTTCCGTTCCCTGCGCTCTCGATATGCCATATCTGCGAGTCGTCCCCCAGTTTCTCCCACTGATGTACATTTCCGTCATTTGCCGCTGTTATGTACTTGCCGCTGAGCCGCACCATGATAGTATAATCAGCTCCGCTTATGACTTCGCCGTAGCTGTCCGCATAGTCTGCTGTGACCGCAGCCCGAGCTGTAACAGGGCAAGCCGTAAAAGCAAGCGCGGCTGCGCCTGCTGCTGCAAACAGCCGTTTAATTTTTCCCATTTTCCGACCTCCTATTTACGTTTTTTCTTTGGCAATGGCAGTTCGTCCACCATTGACTCAAAAAGCTCTTTCAGAAAAGCTTTATTCTCAATATCCTCAACAAGCAGCATTTTCTTTGCACCTTCATAGGGTAGTTCAAGCGGAGCATCAGGCATAAGTGCTCTTGCTTTTTTCGTATCCTTTACAAGAAATCTGTCATCGTAGATACCGCCGATAACTCTGCCCTGATAGTAGATGA
>CAMYYQ010000139.1 GCA_947303535.1 uncultured Ruminococcus sp. | reverse complement strand
AGGGTTGGGACTGGAACAACCAGAACAACAACCAGTGGAACGGCGTTGTAAATAATGACTGGAACCAGAACAACGACTGGAACAGCTGGGGCGGTCAGAATAACGGCGGTTTCGACTTTGGTAACATGGGCGGAAACGGCGGATTTGACTTCGGCAACATGGGTGGAAACGGTGGTTTCGACTTCGGCGGTCAGAATAACGGCGGCTTTGACTGGAACAACCAGGGCGGTCAGAACAACGGTGGAAACATCGACTGGAGCGGTATGGCAGGCGGCTTCAACGACACCAACAATACTATCGGTACTGACGCAGGCAACGGCGGAAACGCTACATCAGGTCTGAACGCTAAGATCAGACAGGATATGCCTACTACAGTTCCCGGCGGCGTTGAGAAGAGCGGTCAGTGCAAGGTCGAGAAGAAAACATATAACTGTAAGTTTACAGGCGGACAGAAGAGCTGTAACGTTGTTCTTCCTCCAAACTACAGCCCAAGCAAGCAGTACCCTGTAATGTATGTGCTCCACGGCATCGGCGGTGACGAGAACAGCATGGTAAGCGGTATGGGCGTTCAGGAGCTTATGGCAGGTCTTATCTCAGCAGGTAAGGCTGAGGAAATGATCATTGTTCTTCCAAGCCAGTACACAAGCAAGAACGGAAATCAGGGCGGCGGTTTCGGTATCAACCAGGAAACTTGCGCAGCTTATGATAACTTCCTCTATGATATCTCTGACAGCCTTATTCCTTTCATTGAGGCTAACTACCCTGTAAAGACAGGCAGAGAAAACAGAGCTATCACAGGATTCTCAATGGGCGGTCGTGAGGCTATCTACATTGGTCTTATGCGTCCTGACCTCTTCGGCTATGTAGGCGGTGCTTGCCCTGCTCCCGGTATCACACCAGGCAGCGATATGTTCATGACACACCCCGGCTGTATGCAGGAGAGCGAAATGAAGTTCAGAAATGTAGGTCCTGAGCCTGCTGTATTCATGATCACAGGCGGTACAAACGATTCAGTCGTTGGTACATTCCCTAAGCAGTACAGCGATATCCTTACAAGAAACGGCGTTGAGCACGTTTACCAGTCAATTCCTGGCGGCGGACACGGTGCTGATTCTGTAAAGCCACATCTCTACACATTCATGAGATACGCATTTAAATAATAACACAGATGATTAAATAATCCTTTCAAAATACTCAGTTCAAAATATAAAAAACATGAAATAAATACATTGCAAAGGTTCTTATATTTCAAAATGCAAAACGCCGTCCTTAATGGACGGCGTTTTTATTGGCATTTATCAGTATAAAAATAAGCTCACGCAATTGCGTGAGCTTTACTGGTTGGGGTGGAAGGATTTGAACCCTCGAAATAACGGAGTCAGAGTCCGCTGCCTTACCACTTGGCGACACCCCAGTGTATGTACTGATTTATTCAGCTTTATTATTATATCACCTGCAAAGCCATTTGTCAATAGGAAATTATATATTTTTATATTTTAACCATATTTCGTAAAAGCAGCAGTTCCCGGGCTAAAATGACCGAACCCGGAAACTGTGCTTCGCATATAAATACATTCTTCTTTCTTTTGAACTACTCTATATAAACTCCTATTTCAGCGATATATTCCTTTAGCAGACCTTACAAGTCCCATAAGCTCCGATGTTTTATCGTTTTCCTCCAACTCTCCAACTGTTTCGATGATATGCTCAAAACTCGAATTGCCCTTATACTCGGAATCTTTAAGAAGCATTGCAAATTCGGCTGCCGCTGAAGCGAGTTTTATAGACGGTGACGGTTCTTTGTTATATTTCTCCATTCCGAAAAGCTGACTTTCGTATACGTCCTTATCTGTATCCACAGGCTTATATGTCACTGAAAGCTTGCAAAGCTCGCTCCTGCCGCTGCTCTCAGCAGGCTCGGTCTTATGCTCGGAACCGAATTCAAGGGGAACGCCGCGGTATGTTTCGCCTGAATCTGCCAGCTCTACTTCGTAAAGTGCAGTTACGCTGTGACCTGCTCCGACCTCGCCTGCGTCCTTTGTATTGTCGTAAAAGTCCTCTGCATTCATAAGTCTGTTATCGTAACCGATAAGTCTGTAGCTCTTTATCCTTGACGGATTGAACTCCACCTGTACCTTTACGTCTTTAGCTATTGCATACAATGTGCCTGCCATTTCCTGAACGAGAACTCTGTACGCCTCATCTACAGAGTCTATGTAGCTGTAGTTGCCGTTTCCGTTATCAGCAACTGCTTCAAGTCTGTCGTCCTTATAATTTTCTGTGCCGAAGCCTAAAACTGAAAGATATATACCTTTATCACGCTTTGCCTTTATAAGCTTCACAAGCTCGTCCTCAGAGCTTGCACCTATATTCAGGTCGCCGTCTGTAGCAAGGATAACGCGGTTGTTGCCGCCTTCGATGAAGTATTCCTCAGCAAGCTCGTAAGCCCTGTTTATACCGCCCTCACCGTTTGTTCCGCCCGATGCAGTGATCTCATAGAGTTCTTTAACGATCTTACCCTTGTCCTTACCGCTTGCGCCTTTCAAACGTGTGGAAGCATCACCTGCATATGTAACGATAGAGATACGGTCATTCTCACCAAGCTTTTCAGCCAGCATTGAAAATGCACTCTGAACCAGCGGGAGCTTGTTATAATCAGACATCGAGCCTGATGAGTCGATAAGGAATACCAGATTTGACGGCGGAGTCTCCTTCTGTTCAAGACGCTTGCCCTGTATGCCTATCATCATAAGCTTATTTGCCGAATTCCACGGACAGTCCGCGATCTCAACGTAATCGCCGAAAACTCGTCCCGACTCAGGATCAGGATAATCATAGTCGAAGTAGTTGATGAATTCCTCTGCACGTACAGCGTCCTCTGGAACTATATTTCCGTTCTCCAACATTCTTCTGACATTTGAATATGAAGCGGTATCCACATCTACCGAGAAAGTTGAGAGGGGCTCGGCTTTAGGATCCTTGAAGCCTGATTCTATAAATCCTTTATAATCTTCGTTTGGCGAAACGCTTTCCGCCGGCTTATATGTTTCGCACTCATCTGCGCTGGCAGGTGCTTCTGCATAATCATCACTCTTATCAGGAGTTACTATGACATTATTATTGCTGTGTCCGTTATTTGGAGCATAGTTACCCGAAACATCATTCTGACCCTCTGCGCAGCTGCACATTGCCGTCATCATCACTGCACACGCAGCAGCTAATGCTGTAGTTCTTAATAGCTTGGTACTCATATAATTTCCTCCTTTATTGTCCTTGCGGACAAATTTTATTTCGCAATACGGAATACCGTACCTTTTCTATGCTTTAATTATAGCCCTGTATCGCTTCATTTACAACAACAGAAAAATGCCAATCCAAAGACGATTTGAAGTATATTTCCTTAATATCAGGTTTCATTTCCTTACAATTTATTGAAAATATTACAGCTTTCTTGCAGGCGGCATTGCCATAATACGATACAAAACGACAAGTACTGCGCTGTAGTTCAAGAAAAGCAAAAATTCTTTTTCCTTGAATGTTGCTTTATAGTAAATAATGTGATATAATGTAAATATCAGTTTTTGAGATCACGGGGGTACTATAACCCCCTCACTTTAATAGTACATCGGGATATACTATTAAAAAGATAAATCAGCGTATAATGGAGATCTTTTTATGGACATTAATTCTTACATTTCAGCAAAACAGAATGCACTGAAAAAGTATTTCAGTCGTATGAACGATATGCAGCAGGAAGCCGTTTTCACTGTAAACGGTCCTGTTCTTGTGCTTGCAGGCGCAGGAAGCGGCAAGACAACTGTTATCGTTAACCGTATTGCTAATATGATAAATTTCGGAAACGCTTATTTCGATACAACAAGAGAAGGAAGCGATGGGGATATCGCTTTTCTCAAGGACTACGCAGAGGGAAAGACAGACGATTTCGACACTCTCAGAGATATCGTTGCAGTTGATCCTGTACGTCCGTGGAATATCCTTGCCATAACATTTACAAATAAGGCAGCAGGTGAGCTTAAAGAAAGACTTTCCGCAATGCTGGGCGAAGAGGCTCTCAACATAAATGCTTCCACCTTCCACTCTGCCTGCGTAAGGATACTCAGAAGCGAGATAGAAGCTCTTGGCTACGGCAGAGACTTCACTATATATGACTCCGACGACAGCCAGAGAATGATAAAGAATGTCATGACAGAGCTTGATGTTTCCGAAAAGCAGCTTGCTCCTAAGGCTGTACTCAGCGAGATAAGTTTTGCCAAGGACAAGATGATATCTCCTGCGGATATGCTTGCCGATGCAGGTCAGGACTACCGCAAGAAGATGATAGCAAAGCTCTATACTATATATCAGGAGCGTATGAAAACTGCCAACGCTCTCGACTTTGACGATATACTTGTGCGCACTGTCGAGCTTTTCGAGCAGTTCCCCGAAGTCCTCGAAAAATACAGAAACCGTTATAAGTACATAATGGTGGACGAGTATCAGGACACCAACCATGTACAGTTCAGACTTGTATCTCTCCTCTCGGAAGGTCACCAAAATCTCTGCGTCGTAGGTGATGACGACCAGAGCATATACAAGTTCCGCGGTGCAAATATCGAGAATATCCTGGGCTTTGAGGAGCAGTTCACAGGTGCAAAGGTAGTTCGTCTTGAACAGAATTACCGCTCCACACAGACTATCCTCGATGCCGCTAACTCAGTAATAAGCAACAATACGAGCCGTAAGCCAAAGACTCTCTGGACATCAGGTGAAAAGGGCGATAAGGTCTACTGGTACAAGGCTGTTGACGAAACAGACGAGGCTCAATTCGTTGCAGATACTATTCTTGAAAGATACAAGGAAACAGGAAAGTATTCCGACAACGCCGTTCTCTACCGTATGAACGCGCAGTCAAACTCTATCGAGCGTATGCTCGTTAAATGCGGTATCCC
>CAMYYQ010000138.1 GCA_947303535.1 uncultured Ruminococcus sp. | reverse complement strand
AACGGCGGTCTTGGTCAGTTAAGTACAGGTGCGGTAACTCTTGATGACGGACTTGCACAGCTTTTCGGCGGCAGCAAGCAGTTCAGCAGCGGCGCAAAGACTCTTTACGACTCAATAAAGCTTCTAAGCACAGGTGCAACAAAGCTCAGCAACGGCTCGGGAGAGCTTTACAGCGGCGTAGATAAGCTCAAGACAGGCAGCAAGACTCTCACAGACGGAGTCGGCAAGCTTGAAAGCGGAGCTAAGGAGCTCAACGACGGCATGATAAAGTTCAATAATGAGGGCATATCAGTGCTTACAGGTGCTGTAAATGAAAATCTCCCTGATATTATCGAGAACTTCAAGGCACTGAGAGATGCATCGCGTGAGTATAACAGCTTCTCAGGCATATCCGATAAAATGGACGGCAGCGTTAAGTTCATCTACCTCGTTGACGGAACTAAGTAAGCCGTTAGCCATTAGCCGTTAGCTTGTAGGGGCGGCGTTTCGCCGACCCGTTCTATGTATTATACATAAAAACATAAGCCATAGCACTTCTGAATTTCAGAAATACTATGGCTTTTATTGTTGTTATTTTATTTCTTTAACACCATGTTGCATCTGCCCCACTTTTCATCGCCGAAAGCGAATACATCGGGAGTTGTATGCCTTTCGGTGAAGCCTGCGCTTTCGTAGCATTTACGCGCCCTCTCGTTTACGGTAAACACGTTGAGCTGTACAGCGTCCGCTTTCAGTATATCAAGGCAGTACTTAGCAGCAAGCTGTATCATTTCCCTGCCGTAGCCCTTTCCGCGCTGTGCAGGGTCTATAATAACGAAAGCCAGCATTGACTCGTTGCTTTCTGTATTTATGCCGCAGCATAGAAATCCCACAACTGTTCCGTCATCGGTGATCGCAACGAAAGGGCAGTCCCCGTGTTTTGTGTACATATCCGCAAGGAATTTGTCAAAGGCAGTTCTTTCAAGTGGATAGGGAGCGTGTTTCGCGCTCCACATGGCGTGAGTGCGTTCATCTGTTACCCAGTCCTTTATTGCGTCAAAGTCATGGCTTGGTATGTATGGTCTTAGTCTCATGGTAACACCTCTTTGTCAATTCATAATTCATAATGATTTTGTTCGCTGATGCGGATAAAAAATGTAGGGGACGGCGTCCTCGACGTCCCACAAGAAGGGCTGTCGGGGACGCCAGCCCCTACAAAATGATTATTTAAATTGAAATGAACGGGCGGCGAAACGCCGCCCCTGTTATCTTAGTTCTTAGCTCTTAGTTCTTCTTTAAGTCTGCTTGTCTCTGGAAATACTTTACTATCTCAACTATCGGTACGATAAATGCACCGCAGATGAATGCGCAAAGGTAATTCTCTGACAGAAGCTCAGCAAGTGAGAACATTTCTCTGAGTGAAGGTATAAAGAGTATCGGTATTGTAAGTAAAGCTGAAAGTGCGATAGCTCCGACAAGAACGATATTGTGCTTCTTCATGGAGAAGATAGACTCTTTAAGGCTTCTCATGTTCCATGCGTGGAGCATCTCACATACACAGAGAGTAATGAATGCCATTGTCATGCCTGCCTCGTGACCCTCGGTGTTAAAGCCGATAACGTAGGAAGCAAGTGTGAGAACTGTAATAACAGCACCCTGCCAGAGAAGATTTATACCCAGACCGTCCGAGAAGATGTGAGAATTGCTGCTTCGCGGTTTACGTGACATGATACCGTTTTCGGCAGGCTCCATGCCCAGTGCGATAGCAGGGAAACAGTCTGAGATAAGGTTTATCCAGAGCAGGTGTACAGGATTGAAGAGTACGAATGAACCGTTTGTAAGGCTTCCGAGACCTAATGTAGCGATAAGTATGCAGAGCACCTCACTAAGATTGCTTGAAAGCAGGAACTGTATAGCCTTGCGGATATTGTCATAGATACGTCTGCCCTCTTCAACAGCTCCTACGATAGTTGCGAAGTTATCGTCTGTGAGTACCATATCGGCAACGTTCTTTGTAACGTCTGTACCTGTGATACCCATACCAACGCCGATGTCAGCGCTCTTGATAGAAGGTGCGTCGTTAACGCCGTCACCTGTCATAGCAGTAGTCATGCCCTTTTTACGCCATGCATTTACTATACGTACCTTGTGCTCAGGCTGTACACGGGCATAAACGCTGTAGTCGCCGACGTGCTCGTTGAATTCCTCATCAGGTATCTTTGAGAGCTCTGCACCTGTGAGAGCCTGCTGACCATTACCGAGGATACCAAGCTCCTTAGCGATGGCAACAGCTGTGTCTCTGTGGTCGCCTGTTATCATAACAGGACGTATGCCAGCTGTGCGGCAGAGACCTATAGCGTCCTTTACTTCAGGACGTACAGGGTCGATCATACCTGTCATGCCTATGTATATAAGGTCGTGCTCAAGGGCCTCAGGAGATGTATCAGCAGGGAGTTCATCGTATTCGCGGTAAGCTGCAAGCAGGACTCTGAGAGCCTGATCTGCCATTTCCTTGTTTCTGCGGAGTATCTCAAGTCTGTCGGACTCGGTCATTATGCGGACTCCGCCCTCTTTGAACATATGTGTACAGTTTTTCAGCACTTCGTCAGGTGCGCCCTTTGTATACTGGATATAGCCCTTGTCAGTCTTGTGGACTGTGGACATCATCTTTCTCATTGAATCGAAAGGTGCTTCTGCAACACGAGGAGTTGCAGCTTCAAGCTCATACTTTTTGAAGCCGCATTTATGTGCGTAAGCTACGAGAGCAGCCTCTGTAGGCTCGCCTGCAACTGTATCGTCAGAGTTGAGCTTAGCGTCACAGCAAAGAGCCATAGCCTTTGCAAGGAGCTCCTTGTCATCTGTATTTTCGTGAACGACAGTCATCTTGTTCTGTGTAAGAGTACCTGTCTTGTCCGAGCATATTACCTGTGCGCAGCCGAGAGCTTCAACGGCAGTAAGTCTGCGTATGATAGCACCGCGCTTTGACATATTCGTAACGCCGATAGAGAGAACAACAGTTACAACTGCTGCAAGTCCCTCGGGGATAGCTGCAACAGCAAGGCTGACAGCGATCATAAATGATTCAAGGAACTTAGGAAGTGTTATAGCGCCGTCTGCGATAAGCATACGAACTATATTGAGTCCGAGGATAATAACGCATATAACAAGTACAGCGATAGAGAGTATCTTGCTGAGCTGGTCGAGGCTCTTCTGGAGAGGAGTCTCATCGTCGTCAGCGTTAGCGATAGCACCTGCTATCTTACCCATTTCAGTTTTCATGCCTGTAGCGACTACAACTGCTTCGGCACGTCCGTAAGCGATGCTGCTGCCCATGTAGAGCATATTCTTTCTGTCGCCGAGAGGTACTTCCTCGCCTGTAAGGACTTCGCTGTCCTTCTCGGAGGGGACGCTCTCACCTGTCAGGGCTGATTCCTCGGCTTTAAGTGCAGCGGCTTCAAGTATACGGCAGTCCGCAGGTACATTGTCGCCTGCTTCGAGAGCGATAACGTCACCGGGAACAAGATCTGAGCTTGGTATAACAACAAGCTCGCCTGAACGGAATACCTTGCTCTGTGATGCACTCATTGCCTGTAATGCTTCGATAGCGGATTCTGCTTTGTTTTCCTGATATACGCCGAGTACCGCATTTGCGATAACGACGAACATGATTATGAATACGTCCGCATCGAGCTTTCCTTCGGAAATTATACCCGTGATAGCAGATATAACGGCAGCTGCGATAAGGACAAGTATCATAGGATTCTTGAACTGTTCTATAAAACGCGCCAGAAGAGTAGGCTTAGGCGGTTCGTCAAGCTTGTTCTTGCCGTTGGTCTCAAGGCGTTTAGCAGCCTCTTCCTTGGTAAGACCTGAAGCCGAACTGTCAACTTCCTTTAATACGGAGTCGGTGGATTCGAGATAATGTTTCATTTTTTCCTCCCCTAAATATCATTAGTATAAAATAAAAACTGCTTTCAAGGCATATAAAGTTTAGATATAGCCTTAAATGCAGTACTAAACAGATAAAATTTTATCATTTACAGATAAAATTGTCAAGATATATAAGTGTTTAAAAAGTGAAAATATGGTGACAGAATTGTGAATACTGAATAAATGGGCTTAAACAGGAAAAGAGTCCGTTCCTCAGAGCAGAAACAGACTCTTTTTTGGAAGCTGAAGCGGAGCTTCCTGTATGAAAAATCACTGTATGATTTACTTCGAAACAAGCAAATGAATGGAAATTCTGATTTGCTATTGTACTTTCAACGGTTTTTTATTTATAGAGATGGTTTTTTAGAGAGATCTGAAAGCGTAATGGGGGGTTCACTGTTTGTTCCGATGAGATGACATACGAATGATCATCAACCTGCGAGGGGCGGAAGAGTGTATCTGCCGATTGCTCGGCAGATCTCAATTCCGTTAGGGGATATGATGTATTATAAAAGCTGTTGGCGTGATCAATAGTGCAGGCATCAAAATGATGCAGCCACGATGAGTAATTTGACTTAATGCCCATTTTAGGTCCGTCTCCCGAAGAGTGACTGCACGATCATTTGACCCTGTCGATGATTTTTTATCTATGATCGTTTTTAGAATTATGCTGAAACCTGTGATGGAACATTTGATGATAATTACTATATTTTAGTTGTGGTCCAGTTAATGCTGCTCAGCGCATCAGAGAATAAAATACGCTTCAAATAGTGAAATTATGTATAGATATTGCAGTGAATAATGTAATAGAGAATCGATTAGCTGTTATGTTTTTTATTATCGGTTAGAATTTTCTGAACTTTTTGAGATCTTTTGGGGGAGTAGGCTGATTGAAGATGTAAACACAAGCTGAGTTCACATTCTGTTCAGCAGCCTTGATAGATTTTGCAACGATAGTTTTCATTATTTTTGCTTTGACAGAGTCACAAGAAAACTTCATTTTAAGAAATACCTCCTGATAAATGATGTGCGGGCACCTTCGGGGTGACGCCTAAGTATT
>CAMYYQ010000137.1 GCA_947303535.1 uncultured Ruminococcus sp. | reverse complement strand
GTTATAGAGCCGAGGTTGTTGAGAAGACTGAGCTTCAGAACATACTTTGCAAACAGATAGCCTATTATCATAGGAAGTATGGTCATTATCATTCCGTAGAGGAAGTATACGGCATCAAAATACTGAACGAACTTTGCTCCGCCTGCAACTCCTGCGCCGATAAGGAAGAACATAAGTCCAAGCTCACGGAAAACCTTGAGTGTAGAATCCTTAGGCATAATGGAAAACTTGCCTATACGTCCGAAGTGTCCGAATATAAGCGATACTAAAAGACATCCGCCTGTTGTGGAAAGCGAGAAATTACCGAACTTGAAAGAACCGATAATGATACCTAAACAAGCTGCAAGTGCAAAAGGCATGATACCGAAGCTGTCCATTTCGATCGGAGTGAACATTTTCTTACCTTTATCATTCTTCTTTGAAGAAGGTGCAAGCAGCTCTCTTTCCTTAGCCATATCAGCCTTTGTAAGCTTAGGAATGATCTGAACAAAGAGTACAACGCCGATAACTCCAAAGATATAAGCAATAGCATATCCAACTGATACGATGCTCTGGAGATGATCTGAACCAACTGCGTCCTTTGCTGCTGAGAAACCGGGAGTACTTGTAAGCGCACCTGAAAGAATACCTGTCAGCATTGCTGTAAACTCTTCCGATGAAAGCTCTGTAAAGTTCTTGCCTACGGCAATACAACCTGCACAGGCAAGTCCGCCGCTGAGTATAATGATTATCGCAAGAAGAACGTATGACTTGAAGTTCTTCTTGAAGTTTCCGAAGAAATTGGGTCCTGCGATAAATCCGACTGCCGTAACAAAGAGAATAAGTCCGAGGTTATCAACTATTTTCAGGGCTTTACCTACGAAATCGACATTTATTTCAGCAGAAAGCTCTTTATAGAACGTGCAGCCATATACAAGAGCTACTATGAAAACACCTGCTGTACCAAGTGAAACACCCTTGATCGTTATTCTTCCGAGAATATATCCAAGTGCTGCAATGGCGATAACAGACAGCATCAGGAACGAAACATCGTGTATCGAAAGAATTCCATTAAAAAAATCCATTATATATCACTTAACTTTCTTTTATTTTATACGTACTTATGGGACGCTTTACAGCGTCCCATATTTTTTATTTCTTTCTTGCGTATTTGGGGAGAAGCATAGGTGAAGCTACATTGCTTGCTGCACCTGACTCTGCAAGCTCCTTGTTGAATTTCTCGATATGCTCAAGAGTGAGCTTATCAGAAGCTGTTGTTTCCTTGGCTTTGGCAGCTGCATAGATACCTGCATTTCTGCCGAATACGATAACATCAAGGAGCGAGTTGCCCATGAGTCTGTTTCTTCCGTGGATACCGCCTGCTACCTCACCTGCTGCATATAGATTCTCAACACCTGTAGCGCAGTCATCAGTGATATCAAGTCCGCCGTTCTGATAGTGGAGAGTAGGATAAACGAGAATAGGCTCCTTGCGGATATCAATGCCGTACTTACCGAACATTCTCATCATTGCAGGTATACGCTTCTCAATAGTTCCCTCACCGTGGATATACTCTATCATTGGTGTATCGAGCCATATAGACTTGCCTAAAGTAGTCTCGATACCCTTTCCGCGCTCAGTACACTCACGAATGATAGATGCTGCGGTAACATCACGGGTCTCAAGTGGATGCATGAATACATCACCGTCTATATTGACAAGCTTTGCACCAAGTGAACGAACCTTCTCCGTTACCAGCGCACCGAATATCTGCTCTGGATAGCCTGTTCCTGTCGGGTGATACTGAAGTGTATCGGCATAAAGGAGCTTAGCACCAACACGATATCCGAGGATAAGTCCGTCAGCAGTTGCACCGTAGTGGTTTGATGTAGGGAATCCCTGATAGTGCAGTCGTCCCGCACCGCCTGTTGCGATGATAACTGTCTTTGCTCTTGCAACAAGTAGTTCCTTTGTCTCCATGTTCATAAGAACTGCACCTGCTGCTCTTCCCTTATCATCAAGGATTATCTCAACAGCTGCTGTAAAGTCGATAACCGGTATACCTCTGTTGATGACCTCATCACGGAGAGTACGCATTATCTCAGCACCTGAGTAATCCTTTGCAGCGTGCATTCTCTTTCTTGAAGTACCTCCGCCGTGAGTAGTTACCATAGTGCCGTCAGGCTCTTTATCGAATTCTACGCCCAGCTTATTGAGCCACTGAATAGCCTCAGGAGCCTTTGTAACGAGTTTCTTTACAAGCTCGGGCTTTGCAGCAAAATGTCCGCCGCCGAAAGCATCAAGGAAGTGTATCGCAGGAGAATCGTTGGGCTTGTCAGCAGCCTGGATACCACCCTCTGCCATCATTGTATTTGCATCACCGATACGAAGCTTTGTAACGATCATTGCCTTTACACCTGCTTCGTCAGCCTCTATAGCTGCGGAAGCACCTGCACCGCCGCCGCCGATTATGAGTACGTCTGTATCATAATCAGGTGAAGAAAGATCAACATCTGCTGCACTTATACGACTTTTGCCCTGTAAAAGAGCAGCAAGCTGAGTAGGCACTTTATCGCCTTTGTTCACACCTGCGGAAAGAACAGTGAATTCGTCCTGCTTGTAGTCAGGGTGGAAATGTGCAAGAAGATCATCTTTCTCCTCAGCTGTCATTCTTCTTGGTTCGATAGCAGCATTTTCAGCTCTCTTTGCAGCAACTACCTTTGCAAGTTCATTAAGCTTTTCTATTTTATACATGGTTATCCCCCCTTACTTCTCAATCTCGCGGTGATTGTACATATCCTTGATCTCTTCGATATTATCGACAGCCTTAGTCATAAGCTCCTCGATCTGCTTGTCAAAGATACCATCATTTACTTCTTTTACACGGTCAGAGAGATGTCCGCACTCAGGTGCTATATACTTGCCGTTGAGTCTTCTTGCCAGCATAGCTACCTGTGGGTGGGAAATACCTGCGGGACAGCGTGATGAACATACTCCGCACATTAAGCAGTCAAAGCTCTCCTCTGCACACTTATCGTACTCTCCTCTCTGAGCATATGCGATATACTGCATAACGTTGAGCTCCTGTGTACAGGCTTTTGTACAGGCATTGCAGCCGATACAGCTGTATATCTCGGGATAAAGCTGCATCATTATCTGCTGAGTAGGCTTTATCTCCTCAATATTGTATACTCTCTTTTCAAGCGGGAAGAAAGGAAGTGTTGCGACATACATTCCTTCCTGTACCTCTGTCTGACAGGCAAGACATCCGTGAAGCTCTATCTCGCCCTTTATTCTGTAAATGGTTGCACAGGCACCGCAGAAGCCGTTGCGGCAGCCGCAGCCTCTTACGAGGTCATAGCCTGCATATTCCATTGCTGTCATTATAGTAAGACCTGCGGGCACCTGATACTTCTTGCCGAACAGGTAAACATTCAACATATTTTCCATGCGATATTCTCCTCCTTAATATTCATCAGGCAGCTCGTCAAGCTGGTCGAAACGGAAAACAGGTCCGTCCTTGCAGACATACTTATCACCGATATTGCAGCGTCCGCATTTGCCGACAGCGCACTTCATCTTCAATTCCATAGTTGTATAGACCTGTGTATCGGTAAATCCGAGCTCTTTAAGTCCTGCAAGTGTAAACTTTATCATTATCGGAGGTCCGCAGATAAGGACTGTTTTGTTTATGGAAGGATCAAGCTCCTTTACATAGTTAGGAACAAATCCTACATGGCCGTCCCAGCCCTCCTGAGGATTATCAATGGTAAGGTTGACCTCAATGCCGTCATCAGCCATCCATTCGTCTATTATTTCCTTATAATCAACAAGGTCATCTTTTGAACGTGAACCGTAAACTATTTGCACCGACCCGTAATCCTCACGCTTATCACGCACATAGTTTATAACAGAACGAAGAGGAGCAAGTCCGATACCGCCTGCGATAAAGAGAAGGTCCTTGCCCTTGAGCTCTGTCTCAACAGGGAAATGATTTCCGTAAGGTCCGCGGATAGTTATCTGCTGACCTACGTCCATTGCATGGAGCCATGTTGTGAGACAGCCACACTTCTTTATGCTGAACTCCATAAACTCCTTATTTGTAGGAGAAGATGTTATTGAAAACATACCCTCACCTACACCGGGGATAGACAGCATAGCACACTGTCCGGGCATATGCTCAAAAACCTTGCCGCCCTCAGGTGAAACGACTCTGAATGTCTTGACATCAGGAGTATCCTGTCTTATATCGGTAACTACTCCTACGTAAGGTATCAATGTATCTTTATTCATCACTTTACCTCCAATTCTTTCATTAACTTGACTATATTCATTGATATAGGACACTTTGA
The DNA here is from genome assembly GCA_947303535.1 of uncultured Ruminococcus sp. The sequence goes on along the minus strand of CAMYYQ010000137.1, from coordinate 683 downwards.
AAGGCATCTTCCGCATCCTACACAGCCAAATTCGCCGTTATTGTTCGACGGGAAGTATACAAGCTTGTGCATAAATCTCTGACGGAAGCGTTCAAGCTGAGTAAGACGCGGGTTGCCGTGTGCCATTTTTGTAAAGTCTGAATACATACATGAGTCCCAGCAGCGGAAACGCTTAATGCCGTGACCTGTATTGAAGTCCTTGATATCATAGCACTGGCAGGTAGGACATACAAATGTACAGGTACCGCAGCCAAGACAGCTCTCTGAAAGCTCTGCCCACTTCTCGGAATTGAAATGCTCCATGAGCTTATCTCCGCCGAATGACTCTGTTGAAAGTCCAGCAAGAGGAAGCTTTTTGAGTATCTCTCTTGTCTTATCGCGTACAGCATCAAGTTTTGCAGAGTCGCCCTCTTCAAGAAGAGCTGAGATACTGGCGATGAACTTCTGTCCCTTTTCATTGTGAGCCTCGAAGAAAATACTCTCGCCGTCGCTGTAGCAGGCAGCATCGCCCTCGGGAGCAGCTGCATCTATGCCGAATGTACCGCAGAAACAAGTCTCGGCAGGTCTTGTACAAGCCATAGTCACAACTGTACCGTGCTCACGGCGAGTTTTATAGTAGCTGTCCACAGGTTCACTGAGGAATACCTTGTCCAGAATTGTAAAGCTTCTTGCATCACAGGCAC
>CAMYYQ010000136.1 GCA_947303535.1 uncultured Ruminococcus sp. | reverse complement strand
CTTCACTCGGCGGACTATTGATTTATCTCGGCTTTGACATAGATAAGGTAACACTTGCCGATGAATTCATTCCAATGGATAATGTAGGAATATCCACTATGATGCACGCATATATCGTTGATCCCAAATCGGAAGAAGGCTTTGGCTGCTGTGCACCTGTAATAGTACAGACAGCCGATGATTATTTTGAATCCATACTTTCCCCGTGCTATGCTGTGAATATGACAGGACGCTCTTTAAAGGAACTGCTTTATCAGGTGGCGCAGGGCAGACCTGTTATAGTGTGGAGCACTATCGACCTTATGGTAATGCCGACAGAGTATTTCTGGGACACAAATGACGGTGAGGAAATGTGGTTCAATGGCTTGCAGCACTGCATGGTCATTTACGGATACGATCTTGATGAAAGAACGCTTTCCGTAGCTGATCCGCTTGCAGGAAACGTAAAGTATGCAATGGAAGCTTTTAACGAGACATACCAGCTTATGGGAAATCAGGCTGTGCTTATATGCGGAAATTCTGAAACAAAGGGCAAATTCGTTGTGCGTGAAAGAGAAAAGTCACCGATACTCAGCCGTAATGCTGCACAGCGAAAAGCTGAGGAGGAAGAGGCTGCAAGGAAAATGGCAGAAGAGGAAGCAAGACGCAAGGCTGAGGAAGAAGCTAAGCGTATTGCCGAAGCAGGACCTGTAACAGAACCTGCACCCGATACAGTTCTTATCGAACCCGAAGAAGCCGAACAGCCCCCCGAGCCTGATGAAGAAGAAATACCTGCCGAGGAGGAACAGGAATAATTGATAAAAGGCGTTATATTTGACCTTGACGGAACGCTGCTCGATTCCATGACTGTATGGAGCAGTATCGACAGGGAATTCCTTGAAGAGAACGGCGTGAAAGACATTCCGCCCGATATATCGGATATAGTCAAGAAGATGACAGTTGACGAATCATCGCAGTATTTCATAGATCGCTTCGGACTGAGCTGCACAAAGGAATATGTCATTCACCGCATCGAAGAAATGGTACGGGACAGGTACGAAAACAAGATACCCCTGAAACATCATGCAGCCGAAGTCATGGACTTCCTTGACAGTCACGGCATACCCTATGGTGTAGCAACAGCTACATATAAAGGTCTTGCCGAAGCCGCACTCAGACGCTGCGGAGTATATGACAGGATAGGTTTTCTGTTGACTGACAGGGAATATCCACAGGGCAAGAACTTCCCCGATATATTCCTCGGAGCTGCAAAGCTGCTGAATACACAGCCATGCGATACGCTTGTTATCGAGGATTCTCTCCACTGCATAGAGACTGCCAAAGCCGCAGGCTTTATGACAGTCGGAGTATACGATCCTGTTTCCGAAGCTGACAGTAAAGATATAAAGAAAATATCCGATCACTATGTAAGATCGCTTGATGAGATAATAAATATAATTTAGGGGCGGACTTGGTTCGCCCATGCTGTTTTAAAAGGAGCATACAGATGAAGAAAGTAATGGTTGGCATGAGCGGCGGAGTTGACAGCTCCGTAGCCGCAATGCTGCTCAGAGATAAAGGATACGATGTTATGGGAGTCACCCTCAAGCTCTTCTCTGACGAGGATATCTCAGAGGCAAAGAAAGAGGGCAAGACCTGCTGCGCACTTTCTGATGTTGAGGACGCAAGGAGCGTAGCCCTGAGGCTTGGCTTTGAGCATCTTGTATTCAACTTCAGAGAGGTTTTCCGCGAGCACGTTATGCAGCAGTTTGCAGACAGCTACCTCAGCGGACGAACACCAAATCCCTGCATAGAGTGCAACCGCCACGTAAAGTTCGACAAGATGCTCCGCAGAGCTCTGGAGCTTGATTACGACTATATAGCCACAGGACATTATGCGGTCAATGAATACGACGATAGCCGCGGACGCTGGCTGCTGAAACGCCCTAAGGACCGCAGCAAGGATCAGACCTACGTACTTTACGCACTTACTCAGGAGCAGCTCTCACATACTCTTTTTCCGCTTGGTGAGCTTGAAAAAACACAGGTCAGAGAGCTTGCTGAGTCAGCAGGACTTGTAAACTCCAACAAGCCTGACAGTCAGGATATATGCTTTGTTCCCGACGGTGACTACGCCTCTTTTATAAAGCGTTTTACAGGCTGTGAAACTCCATTCGGCAGCTTTATTGACACTGAGGGAAAGGTTCTCGGCGAGCATAAAGGCATCATAAACTATACTATCGGACAGCGCAAGGGACTTGGCATAGCCCTCGGACACCCTGCATATGTTGTCCGAAAGGATATGGACGCAAACACCGTTACTCTCGGACTTGAAAGTGACCTTTACACAAAAAGCCTTATAGCTGATGATTTCAACCTTATTTCCGTAGAAAAGCTTGAAGCGCCCATGCGTGTAACAGCAAAAACACGCTACAGTCAGAAGGAACAGCTTGCTGTAGTTACATATCTCGGCAATGGTGAGTATATGGTGGAATTTGACGAGCCGCAAAGAGCCGTAACGAGTGGTCAGGCTGTGGTACTGTATGACGGAGATATAGTTGTAGGCGGAGGTACCATAAAATGAGCGACACTGCACTTCTTGTTGTTGATGTACAGGAACTCATAACAGTTAAAACGCTGTATAACTTCACAGTTTTCAGAGACAGCCTCAAAAAACTCATATCCGAGTCAAGGAAAAACAATGTCGAAGTCATATATGTCCGCCACGATGACGGAGCAGGCAAGCCGCTTTCAAAGGGAACAGACGGCTTTGATGTAGCCCGCGAATTTGTACCGCAGGCAGGCGAGAAGATATTCGACAAGACCGTGAACAGCCCCTTCCGTGACAGCAGACTCCTTGAATATCTTCGTTCAAAGGGCGTAAAGAAGCTTATTGTAACAGGTCTACAGACTGATTACTGCATAGATGCTACAGTGAAGTGCGGATTTGAGCACGGCTTTGAGGTAATAATTCCCGAAAACTGCAACTCCACCTTTGATAATGACTTTATGACCTCGGAGCAGACCTACCGCTACTATAATGAGTTCATGTGGAATAACAGGTATGCAAAATGCGTAAAAATGTCGGAAGCCCTTGATATGATACATAATAGCAATGACATACCCAAATTTAGCAATGGGAATGAGACACATATCAGAAAGGCTACAGAAGAAGATGCTTCGAGAATTGCGGAGATACTTGTGTTTTCAAAACGAATGAAGTATCGCTCGATATTTAATGATGACGCATATTCATTCGGAGAATTACAGGTACTTCCTGTTGCAAAAAACTACATTGAAAACGGCTTTTTCAACAATATGTTCCTGTATGATGACGGGATCATAAAAGGACTTATCCGCATAGAGAAAGAAGAGATCATTGAATTATATGTTGATCACTTCTTTCAGGGGCAGGGCGTCGGCTCGGAATTGATCGAATATACCAAAGAAAACTTTTCAGTCAATTTTCTTTGGACAATAGAAAAGAACATTGATGCTATCCGCTTCTATGAAGCACATGGTTTTCATCTTACAGTCACAAGGAAATTTGAAGAAGGAACTACAGAATACCTTGTAATGATGAAAAGATAAAAAGGAAAAATATGGAATACAAATACGAAAAACTCACCGATAAAATTTACGTCTGCGCCAGCAGCGACCACCGTTTCGGCACGGACGCCTTTCTGCTGGCGGACTTCTCACAGTACCGCGCAAAGGACAAAGCCTGCGATCTTGGTACTGGCTGCGGCATCATACCGCTTATCATGCAGAAGAAACTGCCGCCGCAGATAACCTACGCAGTTGATATACAGGAGGGGGCTGTAGAGCAGTTACGCCTCGGACTTGAAAAGAGTGAAACTAAGGGCATTGTTCCAATATGTGCGGACTTAAAGGAGCTATGGGAGGGTGCACCTCTCGGGCAGCTTGACCTCGTTACCTGCAATCCGCCTTATAAGGTGAACAATGCAGGCTTTCAGAGCGTTATAACTGCTCAGAAAATAGCTCGTCATGAGATACTATGCACTATAGACGACGTATGTGCGGCAGCTCAGAAGCTTCTGAAATTTGGCGGCAGGCTCTGCGTCTGCAATCGTCCCGAGAGACTTAGCGATGTTATATATGCCATGAAGAGCCATGATATAGAGCCTAAAAGACTGCGTTTCGTGTCTAAAAATGCCGAAGAAGCACCGTGGCTTTTCCTCATAGAGGGCAAGAAGGGCTCGAAGCCGTTTATGAAAGTCGAGCCACAGCTCTACATACGAAGCGAGAACGGCTTTACGGAAGAACTGCAAAAAATATACGACACAGGAAAGGAGCAGGCATGAGCGGAACATTTTACGTAATAGGCACACCCATAGGCAACCTTGAAGACATTACTCTCAGGCAACTTGATACACTTGAAAAAGTGGATTTTTTATGTGCAGAGGATACAAGAGTCACACTAAAGCTCCTGAATCGTTTTGAGATAAAGAAGCAGCTGGTCAGCTTCCACGAACACAGCTCAAAAGCCGATGCACAGCATATTATCGACCGACTGCTTGCAGGGGAGAGCTGCGGTATAGTCACAGATGCGGGAATGCCCTGTATCTCCGATCCCGGCGAGGTACTTGTGAAAATGTGTGCTGAGAGCGGCATAGATATAAAGGTAGTTCCTGGACCCAGTGCGGTAGTATCCGCAGTAGCCGTTTCAGGACTGAGCACAAGGAGATTTACCTTCGAGGGATTTCTTCCCGTTCCGAAAAAGGAGAGAGCCGAGAGGCTTGAAAAGCTCCGCGGCGAGACTGCGGTCATGGTGTTCTATGAAGCTCCACACAAGCTGAAGACCACTCTTGCCGACCTTTGCGGTTTTTTCGGCGGCGACCGCAGGATAGCGCTCTGCCGCGAGCTCACCAAGATACATGAGGAGGTCATAAGTCTTACGCTTTCCGAGGCTGTTACATATTATAATGAAAATGAGCCCCGCGGCGAGTATGTACTTGTACTTGAGGGAGCACATGAGAACAGTGCTGGAGAGCTTACCATAGAAGAAGCTATGGAGC
>CAMYYQ010000135.1 GCA_947303535.1 uncultured Ruminococcus sp. | reverse complement strand
GGATACGGTTGTCATTGTTGTAGTATTCGCAGGGATTATAGCCTCTTGCGCGAAGCTCGTTTACCTCAGGTGTGGTCATGCCGAAGATAACGATATTGTCATCGCCGCAGGCTTCCTTTATCTCGATATTAGCACCGTCAAGTGTACCGAGAGTGATAGCGCCGTTGAGCATGAGCTTCATATTGCCTGTACCCGATGCCTCTGTACCTGCAAGGGATATCTGTTCTGAAACGTCGGAAGCAGGCATGAGATGCTCGGAAAGAGTTACGCAGTAGTTCTCGAGGAATACTACGGAGAGCTTCTGGCTTATCTTCGGGTTCTTTCTTATTTCCTCGGATATAGCCCATATCATCTTGATTATCTGCTTAGCCAGATAGTATCCCGGAGCAGCCTTTGCAGCAAAGATATAAGTCTTTGGAGTGAAAGGTGCGTCAGGGTCATTGAGAAGATATGCATAATCCGAAAGGATATTCATTACGTTGAGGTGCTGTCTCTTGTATTCGTGGAGACGCTTTACCTGTACATCGAAGATGCTGTCTGTATTGAGGATTATTCCCGACTGGTTCTTGACATACTTTGCGAAGGCTTCCTTATTTTCCTTCTTTACGTCCATGAGCTTTGCGAGAACTTCCTTGTCGTCCTGATATTCTCTGAAGTTTTCAAGCTCTGCGCCGTCCTTGATGAACTTCTTGCCGATAGTTTCGCTGAGGAGCTGTGTAAGTCCCGGATTTGACTGAAGAAGCCATCTTCTGTAAGCGATACCGTTGGTAACGTTCTTGAACTTTTCAGGTGTATTCTCATACTCATCGTGGAATACAGACTGCTTTATTATCTCCGAATGGAGCTTTGATACGCCGTTTACGCTGTGTGAAGCCGCAACGCAGAGAGTAGCCATGTGTATCTGGTTGTCCTTGATAATGGACATACGTGTAGTTTTTGCGCTGTCGCCGCCGTTTCTCTCCATGAGATTCTGGCAGTAGCGGTTGTTTATCTCAACTATGATAGAGAATATTCTCGGTATAACTGTCTTTACCAGGTTAACGTCCCATTTTTCGAGAGCTTCTGCCATAACGGTGTGGTTTGTGTAGGCGAAGGTCCTTGTAACGATATCCCAAGCCTTGTCCCAGCCGTATCCGCAGTCATCAAGGAGTATTCTCATAAGCTCGGGGATAGCCAGTGTTGGGTGAGTATCGTTTATGTGGATAGATACCTTATCTGCAAGGTTTTCGAGAGTACCGTAAACGTTCATGTGAGTATTTACGATATCGCCCACGGAAGCTGCGCAGAGGAAGTACTGCTGGCGCAGACGGAGGCTCTTGCCCTCGTGGTGGTTGTCGTTAGGATAAAGTACCTTTGAGATAGCGTTTGCGATAGAGTTCTGAGCGAGAGCTCTGTCGTAATTACCCTTGTTGAACATCTCCATATCGAAGCTCGGAGCTTTTGCAGTCCACAGACGGAGTACGGAAACGCCGTCTGAGCCGTAGCCTGATACGTACATATCATAAGGTGTAGCAACAACGGTATTGTAGTTTACATGAGAGATATAGTGATAGCGGTCGTCCCAGTATTCCTGGAGATCGCCTTCAAAGTGGATATCTATTGAAAGCTCGGGCTTTGGCACCAGCCATACCGAACCGCCGGGAAGCCAGTTGTCGGGAAGCTCTGTCTGCCAGCCGTCCTCGAGCTTCTGCTGGAAGATACCGTATTCATAGCATATGGAATAACCCATAGCAGGGAATGCTGTAGTAGCAAGACCGTCAAGATAGCAGGCAGCAAGTCTGCCGAGACCGCCGTTTCCGAGACCTGCATCGGGCTCGTGCTCGTATATCTTTTCGAGGTTGATATCATAAGGCTTGAGCATTTCCTTTATGCCATCAGCCAGTTCGAGATTATAGATGCTTGTTTTAAGGGAGCGTCCCATAAGGAACTCCATTGAAAGGTAGTAGATCTGCTTACCGCCCACCGAGTGGGTATGATTGATGAAGCTCTGCCTCTTCGCACCAAGTATTTCTACGATTATCGAAGAAAGTACGTGGTAAACCTGTTTGTCTGAAGCTTCCTCGGGCGAAACGCTGTACAGAAGCTGAAGTTTTCTCGGGAATTCTTCCTTGATCCTGTCCATAAGAGGGTTTGCCTTTTTTGTAGCCATATCTGATCTCCATTCTGCCGCAAAGGCGGCTTTATTACCTTTTGTATAATCTCCCCTGTGATTTACCACCTGCTTTCGCCGATGCGGAGAAATTGATTTACAAGCGGTATACACATCAATTATACTATGATTTAAATGATTTTTCAAGTGATTATTTCAACAAATATTTGTCCACGAAATATACGTATTACGGAATTTCGCCAAAATCATAGAAAAAACAGCCGCAAAACGCCGTTTGACCGTTGTGCATAACGACTGAAAGGTAAGAAAAATGTTTTCATATTTGTGCATAAAAACGAAAAATTTTGATCTCTTAAAATTTTCTATATTTTTAAAAGATAAAACTTAGAAAATGTTTGAAATTTGTATTATTATGTGTTATAATAGTAAAAGCGGTTCGCAAAAAATAGAGCCGTGTTAAATGAAAGTGTAGATCAATAGACAACAAAAGAAAATGAAAAGGTGATGTGTCATGGAAACTAAAAAACGTTTTTCAATACTTAAATGTGTAATTATAGTCATATGCGTTCTTCTGATCGTTGTTTCGATCATTGTCAATATCATGTTCTCGGGCGGAAAAACGCCTAAGGTATTCGGAAACTACATTTACGTAGTTAAAGAGTCTGATAATATGGGCGGAAATGTCACAGAGGGCGCAGCTCTTATCGCTCCCGATGCAAAGGATCTTTCAATAGCAAAGGGCGATATCGTTCTTGCTAAGCCTGCCGATGATCCCGACAAGATACACGTTCTCAGTATCTACGATATCGTAACTGCTGAGGACGGTTCAGAGAGATTTACAACAGCTGATGCTACAAATGTAGGAAGCTCGGAATCTATCCCTAAGGAGAGTATTGTCGCTCTTTGCACAGGTCATACAGAAAGCAAGGAACTTGGCTGGTTCATAAGATTTGCTTCAAGCATCAAGGGCATACTCCTGCTGCTTGTTCTTCCATGCGTTATCCTTGTTATCATGCTCATCACAAAGATAGCACTGGGCAAGGACGATGATGACGATGATTTCGGCTTCTATGAGTATGATGAAATGGAAAAGCAGAGAGACCTTTCAGAGTCAAGAAGAAATTCTCACGACAAGGCAGGAAATCCTCTCTTTGAACCTTCACAGGAAATACAGCCAAGCAGCGAGCTTGAGCGCAAGAAGATGTCGATCGCAGAGAATTTCAGCCAGAAGAAGGTAAATCCTGATTCTCCTTATCAGAAGGAAAAAGAGCACACAATGCAGTTCAAGACACAGCGCAGTGCTGAAAGCACATTTGCTGCGAGAAACGTAGGCGGTTCTTCTTCAACAGCTCCTACAGCAGACGCTCTCAGAGAAGAAATGCTCCGTAAGACAGCTGAGGCTGAGCGTACAGGAACATTCAATATCAAGACTACAAGCACACCTCAGCAGCCTACAGCTCCTGCTGAGCCTATCACTGATAATACAGGTATCCTTTCAAAGAGCCAGCTTGCTGAGATGTCAAGGAACGATGTTCCAAAGACAACTCCTCTCAGAAGCCAGTCAGCTCCTTCAACAGCTGCTCCAAAGCCTGTAAAGAAGAGCAATACACCTGATATCTCTGATATAATCAGCAAGACAGACCACAACGAGCGCAAGAAGAAGGCTGCGGATATGTCCGTTGATGATCTTCTCAAGCTCATCGAGGAAGAAAAGAAAAAGCTCTGATAAAAGATCAAGGCAGACCCGACGGTCTGCCTTTTTATTATGTATGTTATATGGTATTATATTCCTGCTGTTTTTAAAGCCGTCAGGAAGATTATCAGAATAAGACATGGAATCCCTATCCACAGGATAATACTGAGTATAAGACTGAAAATGTTTTGTTTTTCGGCTTCGGGGTCATAAAAGACCGTTGGATTTGCAGGATCAATGAATATTTCATACTTTAAGCCGTTCTGACGGGCAGAAGTCGTAGGGAGCGAGGTAACAGTGTATTCCTGTTCGTCGAATGTGAATTTATAAGTGGGAGTATAGGTAACTTTTGTGACTCTGCCGTTTACAGAAGTGGCAGCGGTTGAGTGCTTGATACATTCCGCCATTATAGACTCTGTGCAGTTATCCTTTGAACTCAGTATATATTTTCCTTTATTTATGACCTGCAAAAATCCTATTACAAGAAATATTCCTATTACAGCAACTACACCTATTTTAAGCAGCTTCATTTTTGTCTGTTCGCCGCCTGACTGGGCTGCAAGAGTACCAAGGATACCGATCAGACCGATACCGAGAGCAACGAAGAGTCCGCTCTGTGGTTTATTGCCTTCAAGGAGAACGTCTGATAAAAGTCCGAGTATCGCTATGGACAGCCATATCCCGAAAAAAGAGTATACAGCTCTGAAAGCGTTGCCACTGTAGCCGAAATATATCATACAGCCCATTCCGCCTATAAAACACAGCAGCACAAGGGCGCTGATAACTTTTGAAGCTGTAGGGTGTGATTCGGAAACGGGCTTTTCATCGGGATAAAGACCGTTTTCGTCGTAATTCATTTTATCGTTATCGTAGTTTTTCATAGAATGACCCCCTTTTCGTATTCATTATAGCATATAAGTGCGGAAATAGCAACAATCGCGGCGATAAACTGCTTATAATCTGAAAAGGGGGAGCTTGTCAATCAATTCGGTTTTTTCTGACGCTTGATTCTATAATGCTTACCACAGGTGTAAGAACGCCTGCTATTACCCATACTATCCATGTAATGCCCCAGTTGTGAGAGATAAAGCTCCAGCCGAGGTATACAGCAGTAACTGTACACCAGTAAACGCTCATTACCTTGGAGCTGCGTCTTTCCTTCTTCTTGCGTGAGAATTCGGCTTCCTCAAGGAGCTTTCTGTAGCCGTCCATTTTTGT
>CAMYYQ010000134.1 GCA_947303535.1 uncultured Ruminococcus sp. | reverse complement strand
TTGCAAGCTCAAGATGCTGTTTCTGGTCTACTCCCACGGGTACAAGATCAGCGTTATAAGCAAGGATATCCGCAGCCATGAGCACAGGGTATGTGAAAAGACCCGAGTTTATATCGTCAGGGTGCTTCTGGCTCTTGTCCTTGAACTGAGTCATTCTTGAAAGCTCGCCGAACTGTGTATTACAGCCAAGTATCCAGTTGAGCTCTGCGTGTGTAGGCGCGTGGCTCTGGATAAAGAGTATTGATCTCTGAGGATCAACTCCGCAAGCCATAAGAAGGGCATAGGAATTAAGTGTATTCTGACGGAGCTTTGCAGGCTCCTGTTTTACTGTGATAGCGTGCATATCTACAACGCAGTATATGCAGTTGTACTGTTCCTGCAAAGCACCCCAGTTTCTTACAGCTCCTATGTAGTTGCCGAGTGTAAATGTGCCTGTAGGCTGGATGCCGCTGAAGATCAGCTTTTTATCGTCCATTAGTGTGATTCTCCTTATTTAGCTGCATTTCTTCTGTCAGCCTCGTCCTTGAGCTGGCAGCTTCTGATCTCGCTGAGAACGCGCTGATAGAGCACATAGAATGAACGGAGCTCAGGCTCTGTCTCAGGGATAAGTCCTGATTTGAGTTCTGTCATATATACGCCGCTCTTAGTGAGAAGGAATATCTTGTTTGTTCTGCCCTTAGGAAGGTCAAAACGCTTTGTCTTTTCACATTTAGGAAGGAGCTGACCTGCATTTGCAACGAGAGTATGTGCAGCCTGAACGAGGTTTCTGTACTTCTGTGAAGCTCCTGTGTACTCGCCGCCGTTGTTGAAGTAAATGTTTGCAGCACCGTTGATGAAGCATACCATAGTTGTAAGAACTTCAGATGACATAGGGATATCGATAACAACGCCGAAAACGTCTGTCTTCTTGAGCTTGCTGAAAGAATCGAAGTATTCAGCAGGGAAGTTGATAGCCTGTCCTCTTGTCATAAGGTATTTCTGTGTGACATTATATCTGTCGGTCATTCTGTTTGGCATAATAAAAATTTCCTTTCAAAGTAATTTTTTTCTTTTTTTAGTCGAGCATTTCTCTTGTCATACGGGCAAGTATCTCCATGCCCTTCTTTATCTGCTCGTTTGTAGGTGTTGAATAATTAAGACGGAACGAGTGACTGATCTCGTCCTGATCAATGCTGAACGAGTTGCCCGGTACAACAGCGATCTTGTACTGCTGAACAGCCTTCTTGCAGAAGTCGTTCATATTGCAGTCCTCGGGAAGGTCGCACCATACAAACAGACCGCCCTGAGGCTTTGTATAGTGAATCTTCTTTGAGAAGTCGTTGTCGATGTATCCGCACATAAGGTCGCATTTTTCCTTGTATATAGCGCGGAGCTTCTTGAAATGAGCTTCTCTGTCAACAGTTGTCATAAATCTGTGAGAAACCACCTGTGCCCACATATTCGAGTGAACGTCAGCGACCTGCTTGCAGACTACCATTTTCTGTATGATAGGAGCAGGAGCAGAGCAGTAGCCTGTTCTGAAGCCTGATGAGATTATCTTTGAGAATGTGCTTGAGTAGATAACTCTTCCCTCGGTATCAAAGCTCTTTATGCAGGGAACGTTCTCACCCTCAAAGCGGAGCTCGCCGTATGGGTCGTCCTCAAGGATAATGAAATCATACTTGCAGGCAAGTTCATAGACAGCCTTGCGCTTTTCCAGAGACATAGTCTTGCCTGTTGGATTCTGGAAATTCGGGATAAGATAGAGAAGCTTGACATTCTTGTCTTTTTTGAGAACATTTTCAAGCTTTTCAAGATCAATACCGTCATCTTCCATTTCCACGCCCACAAGGTTGACGTTGTATGAGCGGAAAGCGTTGAGCGAACCTATAAAGCTCGGGGACTCGCAGAGGAGAGTATCTCCCTCGTTGAGCAGTACCTTACATGAAAGCTCGTTAGCCTGCTGACCGCCTGATGTAATGATAAGATCATCAAATTCCTTGTGGAAGCAATTCTTTTCTGTCATCCAGCCTTTAAGGAAATCACGCAGAGGAGTATAGCCCTCAGTGACGCTGTACTGGAGTGCAAGAATAGGGTCATTTTTGAGAAGATCAGCGGAGATCTCAGCGATCCTTTCCTTTGGGAAAGCCTCAGGAGCGGGATTGCCGGCTGCGAAAGAGATTACCTCAGGATCGGAAGTGAACTTGAGAATTTCTCTGATTGCAGAAGCCTGGAGCTTGCTGACCTTGTCTGAGAATTTATAATCCATGATAAAAACCAGCCTTTCGTCTGTTTGATAACTATAATCAGTCCAAGTTACATTATAACACATAATTTACAATAAATCAATATCCGCGTTGATTTTTATAGTAATTAGTAAGCCGCAAACAGTGATTATTGGTCAGTATGTATAAAACATCAGCGACGGCGTCCTCGGCGTTCCGCGCCTCACTTAGAACTAAGAACTAAGAACTAAGAGCTAAGTAGGGGCGGATATTATCCGCCCGAGCCTTACGTTGCAAACAACAAGATACCATGTGTAGGGACGCGCATTGCGCGTCCGCCAATTACGCATAAACTCCAAATGACATACTGTAGGGGCTGCCTCAGCTCGCATAATATCATTTGTTTCGGCATATATTTCTGTAAAAAACTACTTTTATGTGCAGTCACATATGGGAGGCGGTCAATACTGAAAAAGCAGAATTTCATAAAAGGTTCCATAATACTTATGATATCGGCAGCGGCGGCAAAGCTGTTGGGGGCAGTTTTCAAGATACCGCTGACTAATATACTTGGCGGCGTGGGAATGAGCTATTTCAGCTGCGCGTACAGTCTTTTCATGCCTGTTTATTCCCTTACTGTAACAGGACTAAGCTCTGCGGTAGCACGTATGACCGCGCAGAGTGCCGCACTTGGTATGTACGCCAATGCGGCTAAGGTGCGCAGAACAGCTCTGGGTATCTTTTCAATTGCAGGACTTGTGGGCAGCCTGCTCATATTTCTTCTTGCAAAGCCTTTCAGTATTTACAGCATAGGCAGTCACGAAGCATGGCTGGCTGTAACGATGATAGCTCCTGCTGTACTTTTCGGCTGTATAACGGCAGTGGAGCGCGGCTATTATGAAGGCATGAGCAATATGTATCCTACAGCATTCTCTCAGTTGGTCGAGGGAATAGTAAAGGCGGCAGCAGGACTTGTTCTGTGCGGCTATGTCATGGGAAATCCGCAGACGGTAAGGGCGTATTTCCCGCATATAAAGGATATCCGCGCAATTGCTGCGGCAGCAGGCATAGCAGGAGTCACTCTTTCCACAGCAGGTGCAGCTGTTTTCTTCGGGATAGTAAGGCTGTTCACTAAAACTCCCGAGGGCAGGGAGAGCTATGTTATGAGCAGAAAAGCCATAGTACGCGAGCTTGCCACAACAGCTCTGCCCGTGGGAGTAAGCGCACTGGTGACTAATCTTACAGCCTTGACAGATATGTGGACAGTAATAGGCTGTATATCGTATTTTGGCAGTAAAATAGCTGCTCCAGACGGCATTTCCGAGGGAGAGCTACCGTGCTTTATATATGGTTCGTTTGCAGGCATAGCTCTTACGGTATTCAATCTTGTGCCGTCAGTGACGAATATGCTGGGAAAGGGCGCACTTACCTGTATAACTGCTGCATACGAGAACAAAGACAGAAAGATACTTGAGTACAGTTCATTACAGGCACTTCTTACATCTGCGGTGATATCAGTTCCTGCGGCAGTTGGAATGACAGTGCTTGCCCCCGAATTGCTCGGCTTTCTCTATCCTCAGCAGACAGATGAAGCAGTATTCTGCGTTGATTCGCTGCGCTGGCTCATGGCAGGAATGGTATGCCTTTGCATATCCTATCCGCTTTTCAGTATGCTTCAGGCTGTAGGAAAAACATCATCACCGCTGAAAATAATGCTTCTCGGTACAGCTGTAAAGCTGGCAGGGAATCTTGCACTTATACCTTTTATGGGAGTTGACGGTGCAGCCCTGTCAACCTCCCTGTGCTATGCTGTGATACTTATTGTATCTCTCAGAACTTACATAAAAGCAACGGGTCTGCATATCAGCTCAGCTCCGTTTCTGAAAGTGGTATATTCGGGAGCGATGTGCGGCGGTGTTGCATATCTTGTATCCTCTTTCCTTAAAAGAACAGAAGCGTCAAAAATGACGGTGATCGCTGTTTCTGCGGCAGCGGGAGGTATAGTTTATCTCGGACTGATAGCTTCGCTTTTGGGCAAGATAAGTATAAAGCAGTCTGAAAGCGCATAAAAAGTACTTGCAATTTTGTTTTTTTTGTGATATTATACAATTATTAAATCAAGGGGGCAGAATAATGAATAATATCCTTAAAAAAATGACAGCAATCACAGCAGCAGTTTCTGTTATATGTGCTTCACCAGTTTTCAGCGCATACGGAGCAGGAAGTGCAACAGGAGACAAGTTCGAGTTCAATGGTATCGATCCTGAGAAATCAACGGTCAAGCCGACAATATCACTCAGTCAGATCGAACTCACACTTGACGAGGCAAAAAGCTCGCCTGTACAGTCTATCGAAATGAGTATCAAGGGGGCTGACAAACAGTACGTAGCTACAGGTATCCATGTAAGATATGATGATCGTCTCAAGCTTGAAGAGCGTGACGATATGATAGCTGAAAAAGGTACTGCTATCAAGAGACTCGGATATGAGCTTTCGCAGGAAGAAAATTGTATTTTTCTTGTTACAGCAGGTTCGGGCGATTACGGCCGTGACGGTGTAATGTGGACATTTGATCTCAGACTTCCCGATAACGTGAAGGCTGGAGATCTTTTTCCTGTAAATATCGAATACGATGCTGAGAACGATCTGTTTGCTTCTATCGGCAACAAAGCAAATTCCAAATACATGGAAGCATGGGTGTTCACCAAAGGTATCGAGCAGGGCTACATCAAGATAAAAGACGATGAGAGCCAGGCAACAACATCAACTACAACAGTTGTTCAGACTACCTCGACAACATCATCAGCTGCAACAACTGTACAGCCTACAGAAACAACAAAGAAGACTACTTCAACAACAACTGTAAAGCCTACAGA
>CAMYYQ010000133.1 GCA_947303535.1 uncultured Ruminococcus sp. | reverse complement strand
AGAAGCTACTACGCAAGCTATGGCATTGACATTCCTGCGCTTAATCCTCATGAGCTGAGACACACTCGGACGTCGCTCTGGGTAAACTCAGATGTCAATCTGTTTGCTGTTGCTTCGGTCATGGGCTGGGCGGACCTTAAGATGCTCCGTAAGAGATATGCGCACCCCGACATTGATAAAATCCGAGATGCAATCAAGTAATTACTACGACACTATTACGACATTTAAGACAGTTTTTCTTGAACTATCTCAGGTGCAGCGAAAGCGGCAAACGACTATCTATTGAGGTTTTCTCGGGCGCTACGCTGTTTGTGGGACGTCATTGAAAAAGTCTGGCAGTGTGGGGGTCAGGGGTTCAAGTCCCCTATGCTCCACCAGCGCGGAGTTACGCGCAAACATTTTACGCCTCACTTTTTAGTGGGGCGTTGGTTTTATCCGTTCATCAAGGTTAAAAAGGCTGAAAACAGGTATTTCTTCTTTATGGGGAGATGCCTGTTTTTTAATTATGATAAATATATCTGATTTTTTTGATTTTAAAGTGTCCGATGATATATAGATGCATCGAATGGTATTTATGAAAGCGATCGCGAATAAAAATGAAAGATGCAGATGAATGTTAAGACTTCAGAAACAATACGAAAAGTCGGATATGCTTTATCTTACATCATTCTAAAAATATTTCAAAACTTAGTAAAGGAAGTTAAACATTATGAAAAAGAAAATTTCAATGATCTTAGCTGCTTCACTTTCTACAGGTATAGTTGCAGCAGCTGCTATTGTACCAACATTAAGTTCAGTTGTACCTGCTAATGTAATTGTTGCATCGGCAAGCTATGATGGCTATTTTACGGGCTATAAGAATGTCGTTGATGACGCAGGAGAAACCTGGAATATAAAAATGAACAGAAACAATGAGGGCATTATAATTTGTAAGTATTTGGGAGATTCAGAGGATCTTGTTATTCCGTCTGAGCTTACATTTGAAAATGACGGAGTTGAATATACTTTTCCTGTAACTGCTTTATTCCAGCGTTCAATTGAAAATAAAAAGAATATCAAGACAATAACAATACCTGAGTCTGTTACTGAAATAGGTAGTTATGTATTTGAAAATCTTCCGGGACTTACAGATGTAACAATTCCTGATACAGTTGAAAAACTTGCGATCAAAGCTTTTGATAATTGTGTTAATCTCAGAAATATCAATATTCCTGCCTCAATAAATGAGATAAGCTGTTTTGTTAAATGTCCTTCACTTGAAACGATCAATAATAAGCCTATCGCTTATTATGACACTGAGACAGATCAGGTCGTACTGTGCGATCAGATAAAGGCAATGATAGCAAATGACAAGCTTGATGAAGCGGAAAAAATTCCTTCTGTAAGAGAAGCTGTAAGTCAGTATATAAAGCATATCGTTGAGACTGAAACTGATGATTCAATGAATGATGCTCAGAAGGCACATAAGCTTATCAACTGGGTAAACAGCAAGGTACCATATGACCATGATGAATATCCTGTTGGAAATACCAAGGAAAACAATCACTGTGACTATACTGTTTTCCTCAATAATACAGCTGTATGTGATGGATACGCTCGTGCATATGATATTCTTCTCCATGACGCAGGTATTGAGAGCTATTATGTTTCAAGTGGTAAATATTATGATGATACAACAAATGACGATGTAAGCCATGCTTTCAATATTTTAAAATTAGGCGGAAGATATTATCTTGCTGATCCTACTGCAAATGCATTTATGTATGATTATAATAAGTATAATATCAATTCAAACTTCACTTCTCCTGATAAATGGACTATAAATAAGGTATCTGAGCTTCATGATTCTTCAAATATGTATATCCCTGCCAAGGTAAAGAATTTCCTTGGTGACCTTGACGGTGACGGATATTTCACAAGAAATGACACAAATCAGCTGCGCAGAGCACTCAACGGTGAAATAGAGCTTACTGAGCAGGCAACTATCTACGTTGATTATAACTTCGACGGACAGATCACAGAAGAAGATGTAAAGTTCTGGGAAAACCGTATTTACAGAGAGGAACTTCTTCAGGAACTCAAAAAGCAGAATAAGGTAAAGTAATTATTCAATGATAATAACTTGCAGTCATAAGGTCCGTACCCACAGGACGTATGGCAGTGAGAAGAAAACGGACGTTTCTTCTGTATGAGGAAACGTCCGCTTTCTTTATGAACACACTAAAAAGAGAGAAAAAAATCGTTGGCATTTGAATTACATATATATAATCGTTTCAACGGGGAGAAAATGTACTATTCAAAGAAAAAATCGTGAAAAATCACAATCGGGGATATGGTTTTATGTGCTATTTGAATATATGAGCCATAAGATAAGGCACAAAAAAGCTCCCCCGTATCAACGGAGGAGCTGAAATTACTTTTTAATATAAGCAACTATGGGTTCAATATACTTAGGATTTGAGAAATCGTGAGACTCTGAAATAGCTTCGATCATGGCTTTTTCATCCTCATCTTTGGTTTTCTTGCTTTTGAGCATGGCTGCAAAAGTTTTCATAAGCATTTTTGAGCCGAGAGACATTTTATCATAGTCAAGTCCGCCCTGACAATAAAAAGCTTTTGCATACTTTCTCTGCTCATCGGTGAGGGCTCTTTCAAGGAGCTTATCAACGCCCGAATAAAATGCAGGGCTTGCACCAACACCAAAAATAGCCAGTTTCTTTTCTTTCCAGCTCTCTATCCTGCTTGTGAACCAATCGGCGCGGTTTATCTTTTCGACAGATACCCAGCCGCCGTATATGATAGCATCATAGTTTTTGAAATAAGAGTCTTCTTTTTTTATCGCTTTTTTAATGGACATTATCTCTGCCCTGAGTTCATCGGCTATCCATTCTGCATATCTTTGTGTGAATCCTGTCTGTGATGAATAAATAATCAGTGTTTTCATATAAACTCCTTTTCAGAAACTCAGAAAAAGTTTCAGATAGCTGCGAAAGCCTGTTTGAGGTCATCAAGGATATCCTCAACATTCTCAAGACCTACGGAAAGTCTGATAAGACCGCCGTTTATGCCGCAGGCAACAAGCTGTTCGTCGGTGAGCTGACGGTGTGTAGCACTTGCAGGGTGAAGTACACAGGTGCGGATATCAGCAACATGAACTTCGTTTGAAGCAAGCTTCAGTGAATCCATAAACTTGACAGCTGTATTTCTGCCTCCCTTTATAACGAATGAGATAACACCGCTTGTACCGCCCGGGAGATATTTCTGAGCGAGATCATAGTACTTGTTGCTCTTGAGTGCAGGGTAGTTTACTGATTCTACCTTGTCATTGCTCTCAAGGAACTGAGCAACTGTAAGAGCGTTCTCGCAATACTGCTTCATACGGATAGGGAGAGTTTCAAGTCCGAGATTGAGATAAAATGCGGACTGAGCTGACGGATAGCAGCCGAAGTCTCTCATGAGCTGCATTCTTGCCTTGATGATGTATGCAGCCTTTCCGTAAGCCTTTGTATAGATAGTGCCGTGGTAGCTCTCATCCGGCTCTGTGAACTCGGGGAACTTTCCGTTTGTCCAGTCAAAGTTGCCTGAATCAACGATAACACCGCCGCCCTGTACAGCATGGCCGTCCATGTACTTTGTAGTTGAGTGAACGATGATATCAGCGCCGTACTCAAAAGGTCTGCAAAGTATAGGAGTAGGGAAGGTGTTGTCTATAATAAGAGGAACATTGTTCTCGTGAGCGATCTTTGCGAACTTTTCGATGTCAAATACTGCAAGAGCAGGATTTGCGAGAGTTTCGCCGAATACAGCCTTTGTGTTTGGCTTGAATGCGGCTCTTATCTCGTCCTCGGGAGCATCTGCGTCAACGAAAATGCACTCGATGCCGAGCTTTTTGAGTGTATAAGCAAAGAGGTTAACAGTTCCGCCGTAGATAGTAGCTGCTGAAATAAAGCTGTCGCCTGCCTTTAATATGTTGAGCAGTGAGAGCAGAGATGCAGCCTGACCGCTGGAGGTACACATAGCACCTACTCCGCCTTCAAGGGCATTTATCTTTTCCTCAACAGCCATAACTGTCGGGTTTTCAAAACGTGAATAGATAAGGCTCTTGGTAGGGTCATCGAATACTGCTGCTACGTCATCTGTTGAGTCATAGACGTAAGTCGTGCTCTGTACTATCGGCACAACTCTTGGCTCGGTATTCTTTGGTGTGTAGCCTGCGTGCAGGCATTTGGTTTCGATCTTCATTGTGGTATACCTCCTGAATATATATTACCGCGCTTTCTGCGGACTATCCTTTGCACCTTCGGTACGCAGAATTCGAGAACAGCACAGTATTTGTCGATAACGGTTATGATGTATGTCTCCTTGTATCTGGGCATGGGTCTTGTGACAGGCCACATATGCTTCTCTATCATGTCACGTTCGAGGTTGGTGATGTCGGTTACCTCGCAGGCGTTGGCGCAGGCTAACATTGAGTGGTTGCTGCTGTGAGACGCCTGCCCCTTCTGCTTTCCGGCGTTGTAAACCTTTCTGTCGTAGTAGAAAAGGTCGTGGAGAAGCCCTGCCCTTGCGGCGGAACGGGCGTTGAGCCTGAACGCTCTGCACACAAGATAGCTGTAGTATGACACATTGACGCAATGCTGGAAACGAGTGGTGGAGATGTGATGAGTTATATTTTTCAGCTGCTGCACCTGTCTGCTGTCTATTATATCGCAGATACAGGCGTAATAGCTGTTGTTTGTCAGCTCCTTTGAGGAGCAGATAGCTTTCAGCATCTGATCTACCTCCTGATCCATCGGTCTGTCCGATAGTATATATTATATATCATTTTACTCGGAAAATCAATACATAAAATGAAAAAGGCCGTAAAAAGCGGATATGCACGCTGTGGCAAAGGCGGTATAAGTCGGAAAAACAGATAACGCAGTCATATCACAGATGTAAAATCGTCGGTCTGCACAAAGCGGATAAGTTTTTTTGTGTGTATAGCACAAAAACGGAGAAATTTGCAAATTTAATGCAATAAAGTATTGCAAATCATGACGGGGAGTGATATAATTTTAAATGAACTGCGGCAACGCAGAAT
>CAMYYQ010000132.1 GCA_947303535.1 uncultured Ruminococcus sp. | reverse complement strand
TTGCGATAGCAAGATGTTACGCTAATGTGGGCTATGCACTTACGGATATGGGCGAATACGATGACGCAGCTCTGTTCTTGTCGGCAAGTCTTATATTTGCTCCGCATCCTGCCATTCCGTATGAACTCAGAGATGTTGCTGAGCGCAAGGGCAGTCCTATAAAGCCTCCTACTCAGGAAGATATAAACGAAGTAATGAAGAAGTACGACATACCTTACGGACCAAATGAGGATGTTGTATCTGTGGCTGCAAAGCTTTCTGCGAATTATCTCATGGAGAAGGATATCCCCAATGCTCTTAAAGCATTGAAGCTCACATACAATCTTACACGCGATGAGGAGATCAAGAAGATCATACTCAAATACGAGCCTGACGCTCCGCAGGTTAAAAACGGAGACGAGGCAACAGGCGAACAGCCAAATATAACACAGACGGTGAATAATTCACCCGAAGAGTAATATCAAGGCACTTCCGAATGGAAGTGCCTTTTTGATGCATAAACGCTTCGCTTTCGCAGATAATATCTGCGGGAGATGATAAAAATGAGCAAGAAGAAAATACCCGTTCCCGAGCCTGAAGAAGAGGAATACGTCTGTCCTTCAGCATCGTGGGGAGATAAGACGGGACTTACCCCTTTTGCCGCAGATGACAGCGTTCAGCGCAGCTCTTACGATAAGGTTTACCCTTATCTGTCTGAATATGGCGGCAAAAAAGATTAAAAACATTAAAGGCTGCGGAGAATAACCTCCGCAGCCTTGTTATTGTGCACAATAAAACAGTATCGAATTTGATATATGTTCCAAAATTTGCAAAACTACTTTATTTATTACTTAAAGCATGATATAATAGACAAGGTTAATTTAATTCGTTACTTCGGCAGCAACAAGTTATTATGCCTAACATAGATTTATGAGAACTTAACAGATCGGGGGAGTTTTATGAAAAACGGAGTAAAAATGCTGGATATCGCCACAAAGCTTGGCGTCAGCGTTGTAACGGTCTCTAATGCACTGGCAGGCCGTGACGGAGTGAGTGAAGAGATGCGTAAGCGTATCTGTGAAACTGCTGAAAAAATGGGCTATAAGCCCTCAAATACCAAGAGCGAGAAACGCCGTATGACTATACCTAAGATAAGCAAAAACGTGGGTATACTTACGTCTGAGCGTTTTGTGGGTGCGAGGGGCACTTTTTACTGGGAGCTTACAGCAAGCATCTCAAATCAGCTCTCACAGCTCAACGTATGCACAGTATACGAATGTATATCGGCTGACAATGAACAGGACGGTATACTGCCGAATATGATAGTTGACGGCAAGGTGGACGGCGTTATCGTTATCGGACAGGTACACAGAAGCTACATAGAGATACTCAGCAAGCTTACTATACCGCTTATATTCGTGGATTTCTACGACAACAGATATCATGTCGATTCTGTTATATCCGACAGCTTCAACGGCGGATATATGCTCACGGACTATCTCGTTTCAAAGGGACACCGCAGGATAGGCTTTTTCGGTACTCTCAATGCTACCAGCAGTATCAATGACAGATACCTGGGATACTTGAAGTGCATCATGGAAAACGAGCTTGAATTCCGCATAGAATGGGTTATCGGCGACAGAAACGAAAAGGGAATACTCAACGACAAGATAGATTTTCCTGCTGATATGCCGACCGCTTTTGTGTGCAACTGCGACGAAACTGCTTTCCGCGTAATATCAGCTTTAAAGACTAAGGGCGTTCGCGTTCCCGATGATATAAGCGTAGTCGGTTACGACAACTACACTGTGTCGAGCATATGCATACCGACTATAACTACAGTAGAGGTAGACCTTGCGAAAATGGCAGAGGTCTCTGTGGGAATTATGGCGAAGAAGCTTTCAGATCCTACCTATTCCGAGGGCAGACGCATCATAAGCGGAAAGCTCATTGAAAAAGAGAGCGTGCTTGATATAACAGGCAGCTATAACAGGGAGTGACTGAATGAAGATACAAAACTTTTTAGGTCATTTTAAAACTGTTCAGCAGCACAGACATCAGGTATTCATACACTGCATCAAAGCAGGTATTCCGTGGCGCGGATTTGTACATGACCTGTCAAAGTTCTCGCCTACGGAGTTTATCCCGGGAGTGAAGTATTTTCAGGGCGACCGCAGTCCTAACGAGAAGGAAAGGGAAGTGGACGGCAGTTCAAAGGCATGGATGCACCATAAAGGACGCAATCGTCATCACTTTGAATACTGGACGGACTATAATCCCGAAACAAAGCTTATGGAACCTGTGAAAATGCCTGATATCTTCATTTTTGAGATGTTTTGCGACCGTGTGGCAGCTTCAAAGATATACAACAAAGAAAAGTACAATGAGTCTATGCCTTTAGAGTATTTCCTCAGAGCCAAGCCGCGTCGTAAGATCGAAAAAACCACAGCGGCAAAGCTGGAATTTCTCCTTACTATGCTTCGTGATAAGGGTGAGGACGAGGTGTTCAGATATATCCGCAGACAGGTCAGAAAGAAGAAGTGAGATTTTAAAAGGACGCCTGATGGCGTCCTCTGCATTTTTAGAACAGAGGTGAGATGAAATGAACCCGAGATTGCCTTATCTGCGCGAAAAGACCTCGAAACTTACCACATCGCCGGGCGTGTATATAATGCGGCGCAAGGACAGCTCCATAATATATATAGGCAAGGCTAAGAACCTGCATAACCGCGTTAGCAGCTATTTCCGCGAAAATCCCGATCACGCTCCGAAGGTTGCGGCTATGGTATCGAATGTGTATGATTATGATTTCATTGTAACAGACAGCGAATTCGAGGCGCTGCTGCTGGAATGCAGTCTTATCAAGCAGCACAAACCCAAGTACAATATACTTCTCAAGGACGATAAGGGATATCATTATATTCGTATTTCAGATGAGGAGTACCCTCGTATAACCAATGAAAAAAACACAAAACAGAGCGGCAGATATCTCGGTCCGTATACCAGTGGATTTATAACCAAAGAAGCTGTAAATGAGGCTAACCGAGTGTTCATGCTGCCCACCTGTAAGCGAAAATTTCCGCAGGATTTCGGAAAAAGCAGACCTTGTCTGAATTATCATATCAAGCAGTGCATGGGAGTTTGCAGAGGCAAGATAAGTGCAAAGGATTACCAAAGTGCAGTCGAGCAGGCGATAGAGTTCATTAAAAACGGAAGCTCAGAATCTGTGGAGCGAATGGAAGAGGAAATGAACAGAGCTGCCGAAGCACTCGAATTCGAGAAAGCAGCAATGCTCCGCGACAGGATAGCGGCAGTAAAAAAGGCTTCCGAAAAGCAGAAAATAATCAACAGCGGAGTTGAGTCCGCAGATGTTATCGGTATAGCAGAATTTTACGATGGACTGTATATCTCCGTACTCATGTACCGTGAGGACAGGCTCTTTGATAAGGCTGTATTTGAGCTCCCGCTGCCCGATGAGGGAGAGGACATACTCAGCAGCTTCATGCTGCAATTTTACTATAAAAAGCCTGACATACCGCGCTCAGTCATAGTTGATCATATTCCCGAGGACAGCGAACTGCTGACGGAGATGCTTGAGGAACAGGCGCAGCATAAAGTCAGGCTCCATGTGCCGCAAAAGGGCAGACAGCTGGAGCTTCTGAAGCTTGCGAAAAACAACAGTGCGGAGTATGCTGCCATAAAAAATGACCGCACAGGAAAAGAGGTCATCGCACTTGAGCAGCTGGGGCGCAGTCTGGGGCTTTCAAAGCCGCCCCGATATATCGAAGCATACGATATATCCAACCTTTCGTCGGAATCAATGGTCGCAGGAATGGTAGTCTTTGAGGACGGCAGACCGCTGAAAAAAGCGTACAAACGCTTCACCGTAAAGGAGCAGCAGTTCCAGAACGACTACGGAAGTATGCACGAAGTGCTGAAAAGGCGGCTCATGCACATAGTAACAGGTGAGGGCGATGAGTATTTCACAAGAAAACCGGACCTGATACTCCTTGACGGCGGCAAAGGTCATGTGAACGCAGTTGCGCCTGTATTGCGTGAATTGGGGCTGGATATACCTCTCTTCGGCATGGTCAAGGACGACAAGCACCGTACCCGAGCTATTGCGACGGGGGGAAGAGAGATACAGATAAACGAACTCAGATCGGTATTCGACCTTGTGACACGTATCCAGGACGAGGTACACCGCTATTCCGTAAGCTTCATGCACTCGCGCCACAAGAAAAAGACCTACAGCTCTGAACTGCTGAATGTACGTGGAATAGGTGAAAAGAAGGCGGCGAAGCTGTTTATGGAGTACAAGACTATCACCAATCTGCGCAGTGCATCTCCCGAGGAGCTTGCGGCAGTTGCAGGTGTAAATATGGAGGTAGCAAAGGAGCTCTGGAAAACGATTCAGGAGCTTTGAAAAAATCGGCAGGAATATTACATCAAAAATCATTATATTATAATAGTATACGTAAGAGGTCAGTCCGATTTCGGGGACAGGTATAGTTAAAACAGTAAACTTGTCCACAGAATGCACTTCGGTTTTTCGACTGTGAATACGACGTTTTTATGCAATAACAGTCAAAATAACTAAATTAGCAATAATCAAATTGCCGCAGTTTACAATTCTGTAAAAATTAGCAGAAAATATGAGCTTTTATGTTGCAATTTAAAAGTGAGTGTGATATAATTATTGTGGAAGTTTAACAATGTTTGGTATACGTGTGCATATACCATATATTGGGCTGCCTTTGATGTTGTGTTTTTGTTAAAAGCTAACCGTTTATAATAGTCAGTATTACAGATAGTATTTTTCTTGGTAAATATTGATAAAAAACGGTAGATTATTTATGTCAAAAAAGCGATTGAAAAGTAACTATTAAAATGTTATAATTGTTATTATTAAGGCAGTGTGAAACGTTCATCACAAGTAATTAATTATGGAGGTGGTTTCATGAAGAGTTTTTCCTATGTAGCTCAGGACGCAAGAAGCAGACAGGTCAAGGGAGTCATGAATGCGGAAAATGAGCAGGAATTCTTACAGAAGGTCAAGGAAAAGGGACTGTATGTCAAGGATTATAAGGAAAGCGATTCAGGTG
>CAMYYQ010000131.1 GCA_947303535.1 uncultured Ruminococcus sp. | reverse complement strand
GAACTCTTTCGGCTAACGGCTCATTACTGTATTATCTTCCCTACTTCAATTAACAGTAAAAAGGAGTTTATTATGAAATTCAAAGGTTTTATCGCACTGGCATCAGCTGCGCTGATAGCCTTTCCCTCTGCATTATGCACAGACATCAGAACAAAGACATCTGCTGCTGTAAACATAAACTCAGTTACTTTCACAAACTTCGACAGCCGCATAAACGACGGTGAGCCCATACGCGGTGTGGATATATCCTCTATTATCTCCATTGAAGAAGCAGGAGTGAAGTTCTACGATGACAACGGAAATGAACAGGATATATTCAAGACACTTGCCGATCACGGTGTAAACTATATCCGCGTAAGGATATGGAACGAGCCAAACGACGGCAACGGAAACAGCTACGGCGGCGGACATTCTGACCTTGAAACCGCTGTAAAGATAGGCAAACGTGCAGCAAAATACGGTATGAAGCTCCTTGCCGATATACAGTATTCCGACTTCTGGGCTGACCCTGCAAAGCAAACACGCCCTAAGTACTGGCAGCCCCATGACCACAACAAGCTCAAGACCGAGATATACAACTGGACTTCATGGGTAGTGAAGTACCTCACAGAAAACGGCAGCGATATCGGTATGGTGCAGATAGGAAACGAGACGAACTGCTTTTTCTGCGATGAAAAGGATATGTATCAGATATGCGACCTTTTTTCCAGCGGCGAAA
The DNA here is from genome assembly GCA_947303535.1 of uncultured Ruminococcus sp. Next base: position 4,373 of record CAMYYQ010000131.1, on the reverse strand, counting down.
AGGCAGTCCGCGACTACAACAGGAATATCCTCATCGCTCATCATTTCGCAAATCCCGGAAGCGGTCACTTCGACTGGTACGCTCAGGTAATGAACGAATGTAAGCTTGATTACGATGTTTTCGCCTGCTCATATTACTCCTACTGGCACGGCTCACTGGAAAATATGCAGAAAGTACTCACAGGTATCGGAAACAAATACAACAAGTACGTCATGGTAGTAGAGACTGCTTATCCCTACACCAACGAGGACGGCGACACCTTTGGCAATACGGTAGTATCGACCACCAAAGACGTAGACCTGCGCTACAATATCTCCGTTGAGGGACAGGCAAAAGCTCTCACCGATGTATTTCAGACTGTTGCCAACTGCAACGGTCACGGTATAGGCGTGTTCTACTGGGAGCCTGCATGGCTGGGAGTTCCCGATATCTCGCGTCAGCAGCAGGAACAGCTCTGGAACAAGTACGGCTCAGGCTGGGCAACAGCAACTGCTCGGAATTACGATAAAGATGCCACTGAGACAGGCGGTTCTTCCTTTGACAATCAGGCACTTTTCGACTTCCACGGCAAGCCTTTGGAGTCCCTTGACGTATTCCTCAATATCTACCCACAGAAAAAGCCTGTAGTAACTACCACGACCACTACTACTACAACGACAACTACAACGACTACGACAACAACAACAACTACTACCGAGCCAATACAGACAAAGGATATCATTCTCGGCGATATCAATAATGACGGAGTTATCGACGTATTTGACGTTATGGCACTGAGAAAGGCAGTTGTCGCAGGAAACAAGTCCGCAGAGCTTGACCTCAACGGCGATAATGAGGTGGGAGTCGCAGACCTTGTGAAGCTCCAGCGTTATATCTTAGGATATGCCGACAGTGACCTCACATACAAGACAATTACCGTAAAATAATGGCAAAGCCGCTGCAATTGCAGCGGCTTTTATTATGCCATATTATAATAGGTAGAGACGGGTATTATCCGCCAAAATCACTCGTAACAATATACAAAAACAGATGTCACGATTTGTACAAAACATAAAACTCAAAAAATATTTTTTCAATATTCAATGGTTTTGCATTGAAAAAGTGCTGATTTCAGCCCTCTTACAAAAGGCAGCTTTTTATCCGAGGATAATATCCGCGATATCCTCAGGCTTTTCCGCGATAAATTCCGCACCCTCAGCTTCAAGCTCGGCGCGTCCGCGGAATCCCCATGCACAGCCTATACAGGGTATCCCTGCATTTTTTGCGGTACGAACATCAACATTGCTGTCTCCTATCATGCAGACCTCATTCTCCTCATCGGGAAGAACTGAAAATATCTCAATAAGTATAGCGCTGTCGGGCTTTGTTGGTCTGTAGTCCACACCGCCCAGCACCTTAACGAAATCAATATCGGGAAGCAGCTCCCAGACTATCTCTCTTGCCACGTCCTCGGGCTTATTTGTAGCCACAGCAAGTATGACTCCGCTGCTCTGAAGCTTCTCCATTGTCTCCTTCATGCCGTCATAAAGTCTTGTCTTGTCAAGGTAATGTGCATTATAATACTCCTTGAACAAGCTGTGAAGCTCCTGCACTTTGTCCTTTTTATCCTCCGGAAGCGCACGTTCGCAGAGCTTCTTCACGCCGTTTCCCACCATTTTCTTGTATGACTCATAATCATGTGTGGGACAGCCAAGCTTTTCAAGTCCGTAATTCACTGCGTCACCCAGGTCGTAAATAGTATCGGCAATAGTACCGTCAAGATCAAATATAGCTGTTTTCAACTGCTCACTCCCCTATCAGTCCGCGTATCTCGTCAGGAGTGAACACATACTCCCTGCCGCAGAAATGGCAGCTTACGGAAGTATCCTTTCCCTCGTCCGCAATAGACTTCAACTCGTCCTTTCCGATACTGATAAGAACTTTCTCCGTGCGCTCACGGCTGCAATCGCACTTGTATTCAGGGTGAGCAGTATCGAGCACATTAGGCTCAAGTCCGTCAAGGAGCATATTTGCTATCTCTTCGGGAGTTATGCCCTCGTCAAGCATCTGCGAAACAGGGCGGATCTTAGCCACATTCTTCTCTATGGTATCAATGCACTTCTCATCAGCAAATGGCAGGAGCTGAACAAGGAAGCCGCCTGCTGCCTTAACTGTAAGGTCAGGATTTACAAGCACACCGAAACTGCACACAGTAGGTATCTGCTCGCTTGTAGCGTAATAGCTTGCGATATCCTCAGCTATCTCTCCCGAAACAAGGGGGATAACGCCCACATACGGCTCTTTCAGTCCCATATCCTTGACTACTGACAGAGTACCGTCCCTGCCGACTGCGCCGCCTACGTCAAGCTTCCCCTGCGCATTGAGCGGAAGCTCCACAACAGGATTGTTAACGCAGCTTTTTACATTTCCCCAGCTGTCAGCAACTGCGACCAGCTGTCCCGACGGACCGCCGCCGTCAACACGAAGAGTAACGCTGTCGTCATCGCCTTTGAGCATATAACCCATAAGGGAAGCTGCGATCGTAAGTCTGCCAAGACCTGCCGTGATAACAGCTGATGTCTTATGTATGCGTTCTATCTTCGAAACTATATCCTTAGCATCAAGTACCTCTGCAAAAGCTGAACCATCAGCAGAGATAGCTCTGTATAAATTACCCATTTTACTTATCCTTTCAATATTTCTGACCGCTTCTGATACATCTTGCGGCATATACTATACGCTGGGAGGTCTCGCATGGCGGCTCAGGAGCATCATCGCCGTACTTTGCCAGCACTTCAAATCCGCACTCTTTCAGCAGTGCCTCGATATCCTCTTCACTGTAAGCCTTTTCCGAGAAGCCGTCAGAGCTTCGTGAATAGAGTCCGTTTTCCTCGCGCTCGAAGAATTCAAGCTCCATTTTGACTTCAAGAGTATCGGGATCAAGAGTATTCTCCCACACGCAGTAAACGTGCTCCGTCTCATATGTAAAGGTATTGTTTGCCAGTATCTCGCGGTGCTTGTAGGGAGTATTCACATCGAATATGAAAAGTCCGTCCTGCTCCGAGAAAAACGCCACATTCTCAAACACCTTCTTCACATCACCAAGACTTGCAAGATGATTGATACTGTCAAGGGCGCATATGGTAATATCCACAGTCCCGAACATATCAAGCTTGCGCATATCCTGACAGAGATACTGTATATTCAGACCGCTGTCGAACTTCTTATCGAGAGCTATGCCCAGCATCTCATCGGAGTTGTCAACTCCGATAACGTCATATCCCAGACCTGCCATGACCTCGGAGATACTTCCCGTACCGCAGGCAAGGTCAAGGAGGATATTCTCCTTTGTTGTCTTGAACCTCTGTATTATGCCGTGGAAGAACTCACCTCGGCGTTTATAGTCTATATTAGCCGTAAGCTCATCATAGTAACGTGCAAACGCACTGTATCCGCTCATATTTTATCACTCTTCCGTTTTGATTACAGCAAAGGACTGCACCATAAAAGGTACAGTCCATAATAACATTTTCACCTGCACAAAGGCTTATTCGCCCTGCGCCTGATTATCTGTTTTTCCGCCTACGAGATTACCGTTTTCATCTCGTGTCTCTCTGAATGTCTCAGCACCGCTATTATCATAGCCCACATATTCTATGAGGATAGTATCTCCTGCCTTATACTTATGAGTATAGCTTCTCAGTGAGAGCTGATTCTTATCATTCCAGTAATAAGCCTTTTCCTCATATTCGATATCGTCTTTTTTCTCAACTGTAATAAGCAGATCCTCAGCGGCATTTCTTTCAAGCTCCAGATGTATACTGTTCAGTTCAGACCAGAGCTGATAGTTGCCGTTTTCGGGATCATAGTGATAATACTTGCCTGTCTTGTTGAGTTCATCTGGCTTTTCAACGATGAATATATCTGGATAGCCGTCAAAGTCATAATCGTTCTTTATAACAAAATCATTTATTGTTTTTGAAGAGTCCTTCTCTATAGCCTTCTGTATCTCGGAGGTATCTGCGCTGAGCACCTGATAGGAACGTGCTTTTCCGTCATTGTACTGTCTTGATACTTCTATCTTGTTAGGCGTACTGTTTGAATAAACGAAGGATATAGAGCTGCACTCCTTAGGGTCAAAGCTCGGAGCCTGAGTCGAAGGCTGAGTTGTTGCAGGAGCAGCTGTAGTTGTTGTTTTCTTGGTATTATTGCTTTTCGGAGCAACAGGTACAGCTCTTGTAGTGCCGTAAACTCCGCCGCTTCCGCCGTTTGCACGGGTAACAGCAGACTTCTTTGAGCCTGCACTTGTAGTAGTCGTAGTGCCCGATACCTTATTTCCTGCCTTATTTGTAGTAGTTCCCGAAACGTCATCTTCATCAGCTTCCGTATCTGTA
>CAMYYQ010000130.1 GCA_947303535.1 uncultured Ruminococcus sp. | reverse complement strand
ACCTTGTCATCGTTCCACTCGAATGTGATAGTATCACCGTTTGAAAGCTTTCTTGAGTTGTCAAGCTCACCGCCGAGATACTTTTCGAGCTTTCTTGCTGCTTTTTCGATAGCCTTTTCGTCTTTCTTGCTTTTGATGTCGAAAGCCTTGAGGTTATCCGTAACCATTTTCTCATAGTCGATGCTGTAATCAGCAGTTGCGACGGAATCCATTCCCTCAAAATTTACTTCAAGGTAGTCATTAGGGTCGATAGTCACTCTTCCGCAGCCCACAAGCAGAACTGTAAGCGGTAAAACAGCTGCCATTTTCAGATTAATTTTTATCATAATACTCATACCTCTATATCCTTCGGACATATGTCCTTAATAATAAGTATATTATAACAAACATTATTTTTTCAGTCAATTGACAATTTGTATCAATTTTCCAACAATATATACTTCCTTTATGTGAGGCATAAAAGTATAAAAAACTCTCCTCCGACCTGAGCCGAAGGAGAGATGCTGTTAATGTGTTATTTTTTGTGCGAAAACTGTTCCGTTTTCATCAAGGAAAAGTATCAGACAGCCTCCGTCATGGAGAAGATCACTGCAAGTACAGGTCATCCAGTTATTGTTGTTTACATAGTCATTTGTTATGATCTCTGTATCCTCGTAAAGCTCGTCTATGTTATTCCATGTGAACTTGCCTGTATAATCATAATTGCTCTTTGCGTATTCCTTTGCATTTTCATATGCAGTCTCAGTGTCTATGCCATTCATTTCAGATGGACGAATCAAAGATTCTGTTAAAGGTAAGCCTGAATTCAGCTCATCATCTGAATATTGACTCGTAGACTCAAGAGATGATACTATTTTCCATACTCCGTCATCGTCCTTCTGGAATACTACATCAAGAACAGTGAAATTGTTTTCGCCAATACCATAAGCATCGTCCTCCTGTGCGGGGATAACTCTCTCCCACTGGAATGAGTCTGAGCTTACGTAATATGCTTGTTCAGATACAGGCTCTATGTCCGAATGATCTGATCTCAATGATTTTGCATTTTTGTGAATGTATAATTCACCGCCCAGTTCAATGACATCATGTATGTTTTCATCATTTGCCAGTACTGAAATATCATCGCCGTCTACTATATAGCAGTAGAAATATCTTGTCGGGTCAGTGAAATACGGTTTGTAGTACTCTATCAGGTCATTGTATGAGGTGAAGCGATCATCGCCGAGCTTCTCATAAAGAATGTCTTCATTAAAGTGTGTTGAATGAAGTGTCACTGTCTCTCCGCTAAGATCTGTACGATCCATAGAAAGGAAATTATACGACTCAGATTCATAAAGTACAGGAAGAAGCCTGTCAAATGTCGCCTTCATTTCTTCTTCACTAAGAAGAGTATCCGGTTCTGTCGGTGCTTCTGTGGTCTGGACTTCGGTTGTAACTGCTTCTGTTGTAGCTGCAACGTTGTTTTGGTCAGGATCATTGAACTGATTTACCTTTGTTCTGTTCAGCAATGCGAACATACCGATTCCGCCGGCCATAAATACAAGAGCTGCTGCGATGCTTAACGGTTTATACCACATTGGTCTGCGGTACTGTTCAACACCGCGAACGCTTATTTCGTTTGCTGCTGTTTCTGAACCTCTCTGTAATTCTGCTAATTTTTTCTCGCTCATTGCAAGTATTCGCTTTTTAGTCTTTTTGTCATCTGACGAAAAAGGAACAAGTCTATCAATGATGTCATCATCGGCTCTGTCAAGTATGTCAAGCTTTAGATCTCTCATATCATTTCCTCCTTTATACCTCTCTTAACAAGTATACTGCGAAGTTTTTCAACTGCTCTTTTGCATCTCATTCGCACGGTTGACGGTTTCATTGAAAGTAATTCCCCGATCTGCTGTGACCGTTTTGCATAATAGTACTTTTGTATTATTATGGTAGAATCGGGTTCTCCCAACGAATTGATACTATCCAGCAGTATACGCCTGAGTTCCGTCTTTTCGCTTTCGCTTACAAGATCTTCGTCCGAACTCAGTTCACGGCTCGTATCTTCGTCTATAGAAAATGTTTTATCAGTATGGCGCATAAGGCTCCTGTAATGGTCAATGCTGATCCGCTTAGCCACTACTCCTATAAATGGCTTCATATCGCCGTTGTTATACTTTTCGCCGAATGTAAAGAATATACGTGCAAATATATCACTGATACACTCCTCCACATCCTCATTCGTACCAACGCTCCTGAGCCTGTTATATGCTATTGCACGGACATAGCTGTAATATTCCTCAAACAGTTTCTCATGCGCTTTCTTCTGAGACTTTTCCAGAAGATCAATATATTCGCCGCCTGTCATGCGGTACCCTCCTTTTTGTTTTTTGCAGTCATGTCCTGTGTACAGGAGCACAGCCGCTTAAAGCTTCCATGGTAGCTTTCACTCTATACAAACGTCAAGTTGCAGCATTTCGTCACAAAAAATTTTTTGTATCTAATAAAAGAAAGAGCCGACCACTGGGATCAGCTCGATCATCTGCGATTTACAGGTATTTATAGCTTATTCTGCTCCTGATACCTCGTCAACATAAAAATCAGTAAGACTGTCGGGAGACTCTACATAAAGCTGAAGCATCTCTGCTCCCTCGGGGATAACATATGCATCATTGGAAAGTGTAACCCATTCTCCGCTCTTGGCTGTTACCAATGCCACCTCATCGTACTTTTCTGTACCGTCGTTGTACTGCATGGTAAGCTTCATTGTTACATCTTCGCCGCTTTTCTGCATTGCCTTTGCCGAGAATTTATATGCCTTGCCCGGCTTGTAGGTATCGCTGCTCAGCATTATGGCTGCACCGTTCCAGTTATCCGTTCTGCCGCTTACAAACAGTGACTGTTTTCCGTCAGATGCATTTTCCTTGTCTACAGTCACAAGCGAGCCGCCGCGAGGTATCCAGCCCTCAGCACCCTTTTCAAAGCTGATATCGAAAAAGCCTGCTTCCGTAGGATCACCCTCTGAGACTGAGCTTTCAAGCTTTGCGATAGCATCATAGTCCACTGTGACATCTATATCATCTGCCTCGGAATATGTTCCGCCGACTTTCAGGTCATTCTTATATATAGTAGCCTTTCCCTGTGACTGATAGCCCTCTATGGTAAGTGCTACCTCATACATTTTTCCAAGCTCAAGTCCGCACTTTTTCCATGCATCAAAATGCTTTGAGATAGAGATCTTACCTTCTATTTTATTTCCGCTGCTGTCAGGCTTTTTACGTCTTACGCTCCAGTACTGGTCAAAGGTCTGAGTTCCGTCGATAGAAGGCTGTTCATATCTTGTGGTCTTATATATATCATAAGTACCGCCGTCAACTGTGACCGTACCCAGTGCAGCAGGAGCTCCGGGCGGTCTCCAGCTTCCCCATGATTCTACTATGTAATACTCTACAAGTGGCTCTCTTGTCCAGCCGTATACGCACATATACGAATTGCCTACAGGCTGATAGTCAACACCGTAGTCAATGGACATATTTCCAAGCTCCTGATAGGTCTTTGTGCAGTCATACTTTTTACCGCGGCGGAAAAGAGCGTTGTTAATATTCTCCCATTCGCATGAGAAATTACCGCCGCCGGGCTCTACATTGAAGGTGGTATCTCCTTCGTCCTTCCATAATTCGTAATCATATCCGTCAGCAGTACCCGTAGTATTCTCATGGAATACCTGAGTTTTTCCGCTGTTTTCCTTATTATTCTGGCTGCAGCCTGTGAATGTACCCATGATACAGGCAAAAGCTGCGATCACAGATATCTTTTTCAGAACATTTCTGATCATTCTGCAATTTACCTCTCTTTCTGTTACTGCCCATTTAAATCCGATAATTTGATTTTAACATATAGCATTATTTTTACAAGTCATTTTTTGCGGTGGGCAAGTCGAATTTTGCGGTAGCATTAAGCTTCTCGCGCACTGCACCTATACTTTATGATAATACTGTTATGATAATTTAATGCATACGGATAAGTGCAATAATTATACTCGTTTTACATAACATAAGGTTATTTTTGTTGTGTAAAACGCCGAAATCAAAAAAATAATGACACATTTTTCTTTTTCACGTCGTTTGTATGATGTGAAAGCTCTTATGCGAAAAGTATTTCGCACATTGAGACCATTTTATAAAACAGGAGAGAATATTATGAAAAAAAGATTATTTTGTGTACTTATAATGACAATGCTGCTTTGCGGCTGCGGTCAGGAAGAAACTCATCAGAAGCAGAAACATTCTTCCACAGCTGCAACTACTGCCGCAGCTTCCGATGAGGTAACTACAGCCGCTTCACAGGAAGGAGCAGCTGAAGCTGCAACAACTTCAACTGCTGCTGATACAGCCGCTGAGACCACAACTACTGCCGCTGATGCAGTATCAGGCGATACCTCAGCAGCTGAAGCGGCTTCCGAAGCAAATGCCGCAGGTTCTCATTCTTCCTTATCGGCCTCAGACCCGTTTGCAGGTCTGTACGGTGATGAAAATGACGGCAGCTTCTATATGTCAATAGACAATCTCGGTGACAGTGAATACAAAGTCACTATTTCACATAAGACATCGCCCGGCGAAACAACTCAGTGGTATCTCACCGGTATGTTCGACGGCAGAGCTGTACTGCACTATGAAAACTGCTCAAAGAGCATAATGAAGACAAGTGATGACGGCTCTGTTTCGACCGAGACAGTTTATACCAACGGATCAGGCTATATCACTGTTTCCGAAAGAGGAGCAGACGATACAGGCATGAGCTGGGTAGACGATGTCGATAACGCAGGCAGTGGAGCTTTCTTTAAAAAGTAAGCTTTTCTGAATAAATATAGTAATGGACAAACGGCAGAGTTGAAAAAGCTCTGCCGTTTGTCTTGGTTTTACACTTATCAGATCCCTTTAAAGGTTATTTTCTTGTATTTTTCAAGCTTTTGCGCAACCTCTGCACGGGCATTTGGATCCATGAAGAATCCGCCCTGTACTTCGGCTATCTCGTCACAGTGTACTCCACGGCCCTCTTCGGTAGTTCTGTCACGCTCAAGTCCGTTGGGAGCGATAACGAATTTCCACTTTCCGTCAGGAGTCTTTTCAAGATCGCCGCCTG
>CAMYYQ010000129.1 GCA_947303535.1 uncultured Ruminococcus sp. | reverse complement strand
ATGGTTTGGTGGCCACACGATGACGATGTTACTATCGAAAAGATCGTTCTTCACAAGGGCAGCTCAACACCATCTACACCTTCTGTTACTACAACAACAAAGACAAATCCACCTACAGTGGTTACAACTACAACAAAGAGCAATCCTTCAACATCTTCAAATGACAAGGACATCGTTCTTTCAGGCTCAAAGCTCAAGGTCGAGAAGGAAGAAAGCTCAACAGACGGTGCTATCAACAACGTTGCCGAGTTCGAGCCACAGGGCGCTAAGTCAGTTACAATGTACCTCAAGGTAAATTCAAACGACACTGAGGTTTCAGGCGGTTTCGGTACATGGACAGGCAAGTGGGAGCAGGAAGAGTTCTCAGGCGTTAAGGTAGGCTCTGACAAAACAGTTGCTATCGACTATACTGTACCTTCAAACGTAGGTTCAACTATCAAGGCTATGGTTTGGTGGCCACACGATGACGATGTTACTATCGAAAAGATCGTTCTTCACATGGACGGCAGCACAACTCCTTCTGTTCAGACAACAACAACAAAGAAGGTTAATACTACAACTACAACCAAGAAGGTAACAACTACAACTACAACAGCTCCTGTAGTAACACAGCCTTACGTAGTTACAGATCCTCCTCTTCAGCCAACACTCCTCGGCGATGCTAACAACGATGAAACTATCGACCTTTCAGATGCTGTTATCATCATGCAGGCTCTTGCAAATCCAAACAAGTACGGCGTTGAGGGTACAGATCGTCACCGCATCTCAGCTCAGGGTTGGGTAAACGCTGACGTTCACAAGAGAGGAAACGGTGTAACTTCTAACGATGCATTAGCAATCCAGAAGTACTGCCTCGGTCTTGTTTCATTACCAACAGATAACGTTTGATCTTAAATCGAACATTGAAAAGCAGCTCTTCGGAGCTGCTTTTTTGTTTGTGTCCCCATAAGTTGTATGATTTCAACAATTTTAACCGCATTTTTTGTCTCGCTTTTTCAGAGAAAACCCTTGCAAATCGGCTTCGACTGTGATATAATAGTATAGCTAATTGAAATGTATCGGCTTATGCCGTAATCTATAACTGTATTTTCGGAGGTAGTTTTTATGTCAACATTAGAGATCGTAGGCGGAGTTGCAATACTCGTAATCAGTCTTCTTACAATTATCCTTTGCCTTTCACAGGAACAGAAGTCACAGGACAGTATGACAGCAGCTCTCACAGGTGCAAGTGCTGATTCATTCTACGGCAAGAACGAAGGCAGAACAAAGGAAGCTATTCTCGCTAAGATAACAAGATTTCTTGCAATACTCCTTTTCGTTGCTATCCTTGCTGTTAATATCGTACCGATCTTCACAAAGTAAGAAAAGCTGCCCTGTGACTAAAAGTCATGGGGCTTAAATTTTTATCGGATAATTACAGATCATAAGGAGACTTTTATGTCTGAAAAAAGTAAAAAAAAGCAGATCATAAAAAAAGGCAGCTCCGCCGTTTCGGTGGAGAGCTATAAAAATAAAATAGTCACTTTCCTGAAAGCTTTCGGCAAAAAGTCTATGCCGCTGAGCGAGCTTGAGTCCAAGTGCAAGACCAAGAAATCAGGCAGAGAGAACTTCACAGAGGCTTTTTCACAGCTCCGCACCGAGGGTATCATCATGGTGAAAAAGGGCATGAAGGTAGCTCTTTGCTCACGGGTAAAGGCTTATCCCGGAACTGTCACACGCCTGAGCCGCACATTTGGATTTGCCATGACTGATGACGGCGTGGAATACTTTATTCCCGGAAAATGTATGCTGGGAGCAATGCCTAACGACAGAGTGCTCATCTCCCCTATTGCTTCACGCTCGGGCGAGCCTGAGGGCGAAGTACTGGATATACTTGAATTTGGCAGCTCGCAGCTTACAGGAAAGATAGAATTCGAGGACGGCAGACCTTATCTCGTTCCCGATACAGCTTCACGAAATCATATAATCATCGTCCGCGAGGAAAGTATCCCTTTTGAAAACGGCGACAAGGTACTGGCTGAAATAGTTTACCGCGGCAGACGACACGCCGAGCACAAGGTCAAGATAACCCTTGTTTTCGGAAGCTCGGAATATGCTGCTTCTACGGCAGCTTCAATACTCGTCATGCACGGTGCTCCCACGGCTTTCCCCGAGGAAGTGCTGAAAGAAGCACGTAAGATATCCGCAGGCGGTGTGCAGGAGTACTGCTTCAACAACCGCGAGGATCTCCGCGATATGACTATATTCACTATCGACGGCGCTGAGTCAAAGGACCTCGATGACGCAGTATCGGTCCAGAAAACTAAAAAGGGCTACTGCTTAGGAGTCCACATCGCTGACGTTTCCCACTACGTAAAGGGCAACAGTGCCCTCGACAAGGAAGCGCTCATGCGCGGAACAAGTATCTACTACGCTGATAAGGTGATACCCATGCTGCCCAAGGAGCTTTCAAACGGCATATGCTCCCTTAATCCAAACGAGGACAGGCTTACGCTCTCAGCTTTCATGGAGCTTGATAACGACGGCAATATGCTTTCCTATCGCTTCTGCAAAAGCGTTATCCGTTCAAGGGTAAAGGGTGTTTATTCCGAGATAAACCGTATACTTGACGGTACGGAAACTGACGAGATAGCTGCAAAATACGCAGAAGTACGCGATAATATCACGCTTATGAACGAGCTTGCGGACAAGCTTATCGCTAAGAAAAAGCTTCGCCATGCTCCCGAGATAGAAACTGCCGAAAGCAAGCTCATTATCAACGAGGACGGCATCTGCTGCGATGTACAGCCCCGTGAGCGCGGCAAGGCCGAACGCATAATTGAGGAATTCATGCTTACGGCCAATGAAGCGGCTGCAAAGCTTGCAAAGGATAAAAAAGTACCTTTCGTTTACCGTATACATGAAGCTCCGCCCGAGGAAAAGTCAGAGCTTCTTCATGAGATGCTGCCGAAATACGGCTTCGAGTGTCCGCCTTTCAACGAGTTCAAGCCTGCTCATGCAGCAAAGATACTTGAAAGCGCAAGGGGTACGGAGAAGTTCGAGGCTATCAATATGCTGGTGCTCCGCTCAATGGCTAAGGCGAAGTATTCTCCCGAACCTATGGGACATTTCGGTCTTGTGCTCGATGACTACGCTCACTTCACCTCGCCTATCAGACGCTATCCCGATCTTGCTATACACCGTATAATCACGGATATACTTGCAGGCTACAACAACGAATGGCTCAGCAAACGCTATTCCGGCTTTGCTGTCAATGCTTCGGAGCGTTCTTCCGCTGCGGAGATACGCGCAGTAACTATCGAGCGCGAATGTGAGGACTGCTACAAGGCTGAGTATATGAAAGCTCACATCGGCGAGAGCTTCACAGCTAAGATATCGGGTGTTACCGAGTTTGGTTTCTACGCCGAGCTGCCCAATACAGTTGAGGGACTTGTCCACATAAGGACTCTCCCCGAGGGCGAATACGACTATACCGAGCCCGTTGCACTTACAGAGAAATTCAGCGGCGTTTCCTATACCTTAGGACAGACCGTTCAGGTAATATGTGCCGCTGTAAATGTCAGTGACGGAATTATTGATTTCGTCCTTGACGATGATGAACAGGAGGAAGAATAATGAAAAAAATATTGTCTTTTATCGCAGCATCTGCACTTGTAATATCAGCCGTTTCATGCGGAGAGAAAACAGGCAAATCTCCTAATACCGCTAAGAAAAAGCCTGCCGAGACAACAACTCAGGCTGACACGACAAATACGACTACCTCTGTTTCCACAACAGCTAAGACTACCACAAAGGCTGCCGCCACAACTGCTGTTACCACGGTAAAAACTACACAGCCAGACCCGCTGGGCGGCGGTGCTTTCGCCTACAATGAGGACGGCGCAGTAGTATTTGAAGCAGATCAGGACAAGGTCGATGACCGCACACTCATTGCAGCTGCACAGGCACTTTTCGAGTCAGCCTGCAAGACACAGATGAGCTTCACTGTAGGCTGTCCTTTCGATGTTGACTATAACGATACTGCCGAGAACGACAGAGGCTGGAAGTGTTACCGCATCACCGACAGCAGGATAAAGACATTCAGCGACCTTGAAAATGAATACTTCAAGGTATTCAGCTCACGCTATCCATGCAAGGAGCTTTCACAGCTCTACTTTGAAAAGGATGGCTCTCTCTATGCATTCTGCGGCAACCGCGGCGGAAATATCTTCTACTCATCTTCAAAGGTGACCGAGATAAAGTCCAAGTCAGATGACGAGATAGTATTCTCGGTGGATAACTTCTACACAGGAAATGATTATGGTGAAGAGTCATTCACTGAAACCGATGATTTCTCCGTTGTTATTGAAAACGGCGTGTGGAAAGCAGGACAGTTCGTGCTTCCCTATTAAACAGCGTGACGCTGCACCTTAGCAATTACAGGGGCGGATATTATCCGCCTGTTAAGGGACATCGCGGACGCCGTCCCCTACACCATAGCAACGGCATACATAACGTTTACGTAAACACGGGCGAACACTGTTCGCCCCTACACACAAGACATCAAAGATATTGTTATGCACACAAAAGCGGCTGACGAAATGTCAGCCGCTTGTTTTTATGCTTTAACTTCCGATGCACCGAGTCTGCGGAAATATTCCTCTGCATACTCTCTGTACTCGTTTCTGAATCCCTCGTCATTCTCCTTTACATCGTGGAGATATGCGTGGATATTGGTCTTTTCATCTGTCTCGATAAGACAGCCTGCGATATTTGAACAATGGTCGGAAATACGCTCAAGATTGGTAAGCACGTCCTGGAAGATATATCCAAGCTCAACAGTACATTCGTCGTTCTGGAGTCTGCGGATATGTCTGTTTTTAAGCTCTGTGCTGAGGTTGTCCACAACTTCTTCAAGAGGCTCTACCTTATGTGCGATAGCAAGGTCGTTATGCTCATATGAGTCAAATGCCTTATTTACATTCTCTGTGATAGCGTCTGTAATAACGATTATCTCGTTTATGCACTCCTCAGAGAAGTTTATACCCTTTTCGTGCATTTCCTGAGCTGACTCCACAAGGTTTACAGCGTGGTCGGAGATACGCTCGAAGTTGCCCACACAGTGCATCATCTTCGATACGCTTCGGCTGTCTGCACCTG
>CAMYYQ010000128.1 GCA_947303535.1 uncultured Ruminococcus sp. | reverse complement strand
GCACAAGTATCCAAATGAGAGTTATAAAAATAAACATCTGTAGATAGGAAATCTCGATCACAGTCTCTACCTCATCCTTTCTTTAGCAGATAGCTTGATAAATTCCGATTTATGCTCACAAACATTATATCACGACATCGATACATTGTCAATAAAAACGCCATAGTACCTCTGACTTTTCATCAGAAATACTATGGCTTAATACTTCTATATCAGCGTCGCCTGTATGGTCGCTTCTTTTTTTGTAGGGAACGCCGCCCTCGGCGTTCCGAACTTGAAATGGGGTTATGAGTTAAAAGCTCCCGTATTGGTCAGCTTCTCTTAGCGGAAAAAGTGAATTACCGAGCCTGAAAGTATTGGCTCGGTAATTTTATGCCGCGATTTAGGCAGAGGGGACACCTCTCCGGGAGCTTGTTTTTATTGTTCAGAGAACATCTCTTTGCTTACTCCGCAGAGAGGACATTCAAAATCATCGGGAAGATCTTCAAACTTTGTGCCGGGAGCTATACCGTTTTCTGGAGAACCTTTCTCCTCATCGTATTCCCAACCGCAAGCGTCACATACGTATACCACATCTACACCTCCTTTATCAATGATATGCTCCTGCATGGAGCTCTTTTAATATCCCTTTGTTATTGTTACTTTTCATTATATAGTTATATTGTGAACAAATCAAGGCGGGAAATAAAAATATTTATGTTAAAAGAAGAAAATATGTTCGATATCTTTATTTTTGTAAATATATGTGGTATAATACTATCTGTACGCATAAAGCCCTTAGCTTATAGCCAATGTGTCGCCTTAGGTGAATAATTAAATAACGTGAGCGTAAGCGAACGCCTCCGCCTAATGGCTCATGGCTAACGGCTAATGGCTGTATTACACAGTTTTACTTTCCTATTCATTTTACAGCAATTGAGGAGTACCATATGACCGATAAAATAATCATTAAAGGTGCAAGAGCCAATAATCTTAAAAATATAGACCTTGAACTGCCGCGCGACCGCCTTATCGTTATGACGGGGCTTTCGGGCTCGGGAAAATCATCCCTTGCCTTTGATACCATATATGCCGACGGTCAGCGCCGCTACGTCGAGAGCCTTTCATCATACGCAAGAATGTTCCTCGGACAAATGGAAAAGCCTGATGTTGACAGCATCGAGGGACTTTCTCCCGCTATATCCATAGACCAGAAAACAACATCGAAAAATCCACGTTCCACTGTGGGAACTGTTACCGAGATATACGACTATCTCAGACTTCTGTACGCAAGGATAGGTGTTCCTCATTGTCCTGTCTGCGGCAGAGTCATAACGCAGCAGACCGTTGACCAGATAGTTGATACTCTTATGGCGCTTCCAATGGGCACTAAGCTACAGCTTCTTGCTCCTATTGTAAGAAATAGGAAAGGACAGTACGCAAAAGAGCTTGAAAGTGCAAGAAAATCGGGATTTGTACGTGTCCGCGTTGATGGTATAATGTACGAGCTCACGGAAGAGATAAAGCTGGACAAGAACAAGAAGCACAATATCGAGATAATCGTTGACCGTATAGTCATAAAAGAGGGGATAGAGTCCCGTATCGCCGACAGCCTTGAAACGATTTTCAGTCTCACAGGCGGACTTGCCATTGCGGACGTTATCGGCGGCGAGGAGATACTTTTCTCCCAGAATTACGCTTGCCCCGAGCATAATATAAGCATCGGCGAGCTTGAACCCGTTATGTTCTCGTTCAATAATCCTGTGGGAGCTTGTCCGAAGTGTACGGGACTTGGAGTTTTCAGACATATTGATCCAGATCTTGTAGTACCAAATAAGGATATTTCGATCGAGGACGGAGCTATAAATGCCTCGGGCTGGAACAGTCTTGACGAAACTTCTATCTCAATGATGTATTACCGCGCTATATCAAAGCAGTACGGTGTACCTCTCGATGTTCCCGTAAAGGAGCTTAAAAAGGAGCAGCTCGATCTTTTCCTGTACGGTACAGGTGACGAGACTCTTGAACTGAAACGTCCTGCCTCACTTGGGGGCGGAAGCTACCGTTCACCATTCGAGGGCGTTATCAATAACCTTGAACGCCGATACAAGGAGACTTCAAGCGAGTGGTCAAGAAATGAGATAGAGGAGTACATGAGCGAGGTGGAGTGTCCCGTCTGCAAGGGAAAGAGACTCCGTGACGAGTATCTTGCAGTTACAGTTGGCGATAAAAATATCAGTGAGCTTACCGATCTTTCGGTAAAGGACGGACTTAAATTCTTCAATGAGCTGAAGCTCTCCGAGCATGACAGCTATGTAGGCGAGCGCATAATCAAGGAAATAAAGGAGCGTCTCGGTTTCCTTGGAAGCGTAGGACTTGAATACCTTACACTTTCTCGTTCTTCGGGTACTCTTTCGGGCGGCGAGAGCCAGCGAATCCGCCTTGCTACGCAAATAGGCTCGTCACTGGTGGGAGTGCTCTATATCCTCGATGAGCCCAGTATCGGTCTGCATCAGCGTGATAATGACAAGCTCATAGCGACCTTGAAGCGGCTGCGTGATCTTGGAAATACGCTTATAGTTGTCGAGCATGACGATGATACTATGCTTGCCGCTGATTATATCGTCGATATCGGTCCCGGAGCAGGCATACACGGCGGAGAAGTCGTATTCGCAGGAACTGTGGACAAGCTGCTGAAATGCAAGAATTCCATTACAGGACAGTACCTCAGCGGCAAAAAGAAGATAGAAGTGCCGAAAAAGCGCAGGAGCGGAAACGGCAAATTCCTTACGGTAAAGGGAGCTTCCGAGCATAACCTCCATAATGTTGATGTGCAGATACCTCTCGGAGAGCTTGTCTGCGTGACAGGTGTTTCGGGTTCGGGAAAATCCTCGCTTGTAAACGAGATAATATACAAGCATCTTGCCGCAAAGCTGAACCGCGCAAAGACAAGGTGCGGCGAATTCAGGGAAATGGAAGGAATTGAAAATCTCGACAAGGTGATATGTATCGACCAGTCGCCTATAGGCAGGACTCCACGTTCAAATCCTGCAACGTATACGGGTGTATTCGGCGATATCCGCGAGCTTTTTGCGAAAACTCCCGATGCCAAGGCTCATGGCTATACAAGCGGACGTTTTTCCTTCAATGTCAAGGGTGGACGCTGCGAAGCCTGCGAGGGTGACGGCATAATCAAGATAGAGATGCACTTCCTGCCCGATATCTATGTACCTTGCGAGGTGTGCAAGGGAAAGAGATACAACCGTGAGACTCTTGATGTGCATTACAAGGGAAAATCAATATACGATGTACTGGAAATGACTGTTGATGAGGGCGTGGAGTTCTTTGAGCATATCCCTAAGATAGCAAGAAAGCTGAAAACCTTGCAGGAGGTTGGACTGGGTTATATAAAAATAGGTCAGCCTGCGACTACTCTTTCGGGCGGTGAGGCTCAGCGTGTAAAGCTGTCAACGGAGCTTTCAAAGCGTTCCACAGGCAATACTATCTATATCCTTGACGAGCCTACTACGGGACTTCATACAGCCGATGTCCATAAGCTCATTGATGTGCTTCAGCAGCTTACGGATCAGGGCAATACAGTGCTTGTTATCGAGCATAATCTGAATGTCATAAAGGTGGCTGACCATATCATCGACCTGGGTCCTGAGGGCGGCGATGGCGGCGGAATGATCGTTGCACAGGGTACTCCCGAGGAAGTCGCAAAGTGCGAAAAGTCCTATACAGGACATTATCTGAAAAGCTATCTTAAATAAATAAAGAGTATTCTCTTCGTTATATGGAGAGAATACTCTTTTCTTTATCCTTCGATCTGCCGTGCAAGGAATTGTGCAGATGCGTTTATCAAGCTCTTTTGCAGATCTGTGACTTCTTTGCACTTTTCACTTGTGAGAAATGCCACAGCTCCCGAAACATCGCCTGCTGTAATTATAGGCAGTGCGGCTATGGCAGTCCTGTTGACTCCCTCAGCAGGGAAGAAGTTATTTGTGCTTCCGTCCGGACAGAAGAACTGTCCGCGGTTTTCCATAAGTTCCTCAAGCTGACCTGTTACACGACGTTCGGCAAATTCCTTTCGCGGAACTCCTGCTGTAGCTACAACGTGATCTTTGTCGAAAATGATAACGGGACAGCCTGCTATCTTATGCATGATATCCGCAACATATCCTGCGTTTTCGCTCATTTCACTTACCGCAGAATACTTGCGGAATATGACCTCTCCCTCGCTGTTAGTATATATTTCCAAAGGGTCGCCCTCTCTGATGCGCATGGTGCGCCGTATTTCCTTGGGGATAACGACTCTTCCAAGATCATCTATTCTTCTTACGATACCTGTTGCTTTCATAATAAAACCTCCGAAAAAAGTTTGTGGGAATAGTTTGTGCATTGTTTGATAGATTATTCATTGATGCATTTCAGCCGTATGAAATTGCCGGAAATATGGCTGCGGAGCATTACGTCATTATTACTATATATCGGCTGTTTTATTGTGCATATAGAATATAATATGTAAACAATATGTTACGGATATTGACAAATTGTTAAGACTGAGGTATGATTTAAATATGATATAGATCATATTTTTACATGAATCATATCATAATATATTAATGCTCTGAGTGAAAGGGTGATATGCATGAAAAAATGGACTAAACGAATTATGGCACTTATAATGTCGGGCTTAATGGTAACAATGCCGCTTTCTGTAACAACGGCAGTGACCGCAGGTGCAGAAGATGCTGTTACGGAAGAAGCTGATATTACAGAGCCTGTAGGGGGAGAGTACAACGGTATAACTTGGTCGTTTGACGGCGAGACTCTTGTTTTTGAAGGTACTGGTTCATCTGAAGTTAATGAATATAACACGGCACCATGGTCGATTTATAAAAAACAAGTTAAAAAGATTGTTTTAAAAAAAGGAATACTTTCAATTAGAGGCAATGGTAGTTATCCTGAACTTACAGAAGTTATCATTGAAAAAGGGGTTCAACGCATTGAAGGGGCTTTTAATAATTGTCCGAAACTCTCTAAGATCAATATTCCTGATTCAGTATTATGTATAGACTCAGCGTTTGACTATTGTATAAGCCTTGAAAATATAGATATACCTGCATCAGTTAAAGAAATTGATGTTTGGTCATTTAAAGGTACTCCGTGGCT
>CAMYYQ010000127.1 GCA_947303535.1 uncultured Ruminococcus sp. | reverse complement strand
TTCCATATCACGATCCCTTACATCCGGCCGACCATCATTTCCACCGTCCTGCTGGCAGAGCGGCATTATCTACAACAGGTTTCTCGTCTGAATTCAAGTACAGCAGTGTTACATTTGAGCGTGATTCATATGTACTTGGTGCTCCTGAATTTGTCCTCAAGGAAAAGATAGACGAATATAAGGAGAAGATAGAAAAATACAACCGCAAGGGCTACAGAGTCCTTGTTTTCGGAAAGTACAAGGGAGTACCCGACGGAAAGGCACTTACAGCTTCGGTAGAACCCATGTGCTTCATTATGATGGCAAATCCCATACGTGAAAATGCTCCCGAAACATTCAGATATTTTGCTGAACAGGGCGTAGAGATAAAGGTTATTTCTGGTGATAATCCTGTTACCGTATCTGAGGTGGCAAAGCAGGCAGGAATAAAGCACGCTGAGGAATATGTTGACGCTACGACACTTACTACAGAAAGCGCTATCAGGGACGCAGTAACACGTTATACGGTATTCGGACGAGTTACTCCGGAACAGAAGCGCAAGTTTGTAAGAGCGCTTAAAAAAGCAGGCAAAACTGTTGCTATGACAGGTGACGGTGTAAATGACGTTCTTGCACTTAAAGATGCGGACTGTTCTGTTGCTATGGCTTCGGGAAGTGATGCAGCCGCACAGGCTTCACAGCTTGTTCTCCTTGAATCAGACTTCTCAAAGATGCCTGATGTAGTTGCAGAGGGAAGAAAGGTCGTAAACAACCTTGAACGTTCGGGAAGTCTCTTTATTGTAAAGAACATCTTCTCGTTAATAATATCAATATTATTCATCTTCTTCGGACTTGCTTATCCGATGAAGCCTGCACAGATATCACTTATAAGTATATTCACTATAGGTTTACCTGCTTTCTTCCTGTCGCAGATGCCAAACCGAGATCTTATCAAGGGTAAATTCATAACGAATATACTTCTGAAAGCACTTCCTGCGGCACTTACCGATGTACTTGTGGTATGTGCTATGGTATATTTCGGAAATATCTTCAATGTTGCGCCTACAGATATAGCAACGGCTTCAACGATACTCATGAGTATCGTCGGAATGATGATCGTATTCCAGATATGCAGACCTATGGATATGTATAAGATGTGGATGTGGATACTCTGCGGCGTTGGACTTGCCTGCTGCATGATATTCATCAGCAAGATGTTCGACATAACAAATATGTCTAACCGCTGTATCCTCCTCTGCGTAAAATTCTCAATAATCGCAGAACCGTGTCTGCGCTATATGACACTGGTAACAAAGAAAATACAGTCATTCTTCATAAGTGATGACAATAACTAAAATCAAACAGGCAGATACTTGAGGTATCTGCCTGTTTTGTGTATAAGAGAGGTATTGGGATCATCTTTTGAATTTAAAAGCAAATCCAAGACCAAGCAGGAGAACAAGTGCTGATGCACCAAGCAGTATATATTCTGTAGTATTGCTGCTTTCACTGCCGCCGTTCATGGGTGAAAAGCTTCCCATATCAGGTCTTTCGCCGTCTCTTGATCTTTCTCCGTTTTCGGGAGCGTTGCCCTTATCGTTGTTTGGCATAGTTGCTTCTGATTCTGCATCGGAAGTTATTTCAGTTTCAGTAGTTTTTTCTGAAGCTTCCTTGTCATCATCAGCTTCTGTTGTTTCTTCCTTTGAATTATCGGAAGGCTTGAAGCCACCCTGCTTATCGTCGGGGATATTGCTTGGGTCGAAGTCGTCAGGCATTTCACCGCCGAAATCGGGCATATTGCTCGGATCAAAGTCGTCGGGCATCTCATCGCCGAAATCAGGCATATTGCTTGGATCAAAGTCATCGGGCATCTCACCGTTAAAGCCCTGTGGTGGCTGAACGCCGCCAAAGCTTGGCTTTCCGCCCTTTGAATCATTTGAAGAATCGCTGCCTGTTTTGCTGTTTCCGTTAGGAGCCTGCATATTGCTTAGGTTTACAACAGACAGTGAAGAAGTATTTGGCATACTCTTTCTTGAAACATTTTCAGTTTTGTCTGTCTTGGTAGTTTTGTCTGTTTTTGAAGTTTTGTCTGACTTGTCAGTAGTCTCGTTCTTGTCAGTTGACTCGTTATCCTTGCTTCTTCCGAAACCGCCCTTCTGACCACCGCCGAAGCCGCCTTTTCCGCCGCCCATAGAGCCCATGTCAGAAGTGTTCAGACCTGTTGTATCAATAAGAGCTGAGCTGTCTGCGTTCTGCCCCTCAGATGTAGAAGGGATAGTGCCGTCAAGCTGTCCGCGAACGCTTTCTGCACGGAGAGTACAGAATTTAGTCATAGCCTCAACGCCTGTTTTGAACTCATCATATGTGCAGAACTTAGTTGGATCCTTTTCAACGTACTTGTCGATAAGAGCAGCTGTATCGGAGATAAGCTTCTCGAAATCAACGCTGTCAAGGAATTCACTCATAAGCTGGTGATACTGATCCGTGTATTCCTCGTTATCGAATATCCAAGATACCATAGGACGATCGCTCATATCGCCTGATACAGGAGTATCAATGGCATCATTTACGGAAGATGAAGCGTTTCCGCCCATGAATGAACCGTAAGCGAGATTGTAGTCCCACGGTATCATTGAGAGCTGTCCGTCTTCTTCGTAGAGGTAGTAGTTGTGTATCATCTGACCTGTGTAGCTGTCGCCGTTAACAAGGAAATTATGTACTGTAAAGTAGCGGATAACTTCCTCAACGTCAACTGTATTTTCAAGATCAGACTGCTCTTTAAGAGCTTTCAGCGAGCTGATAAGACGATTTTTGTCTGCTTTTGTAACAGCAGTTTTTGCATTGTTGAAGATATTTGAATAGCTGTCGATATCATCATCGGTATATTTAAGCTTTACATCGTCGCTTCCCATACCGAAGCCGCCAAAGCCGCCTTTGCCGCCGCCGAAGTCAGGTGCTTCACCGTTTTCTCCGCCGAACATCTTTGAAGGATCGAAGTTTTCAAAATCAAAGTCCTCGGGCATATTATCGGGATCGAACTGAGGCATATCTCCTCCGAAATCGGGCATACCGCCGCCGAAATTTCCCGGATCAAACTGGTTTTTATCACTGTCGGAGCTGTTTTTATCTTCGCTCTTACTATTGTTAAAATTCCCCATACTAAAGTCTTTGCCGTTTCCTCTGCCGCCGCCGAAGCTCATTGCATCGGGTTTGTAGAGGTCGCCGTAGTTGCTGCCGTAGTTCCTTTCAAGGAAAGATTCTTCGATAGCTTCCACAGCAAGATACAGTCCCCAGTCCTCGCCGTTGACTGTGATGTAAGTATAGCTGCAAAGAGGAGCATCAACGCCGAAATCGTACATGAGCGTATAGGCGAGATAATCCTTCATGTAGGTATTATCCTGAATGATATTGTTAAGACAGAGCTTGTCAAGTCCGTGATAGGTCTTTCCGTTTTCATACTGGTCGAACTCTATCTTGAAGCTGTAACGGCTGCTGTTCATATTCTTTACTGAGCTGAGGGAAGTGTTACCCTTTGCTCTGATACCTACGTTTTTTACTGCTTCACCGTCTATGACCAGATTGCAGGCTGTGTATTCCTCATTTTCGCAGGTCTCGATAAAGCCGTCCCAGTCGTTGATGACGATGTCAAGGGTATGTACCTTAGAGCGGTCAAAGAGGCGGTTCTCATAGCCTATGGCATGAGCTGTCTTTTCTATGCCCAGTGCCTGACCATTGAAAAATATGACAGATATAATAAGTGTGATCGCAGTTACGATCATACATATTTTATCAATGTTCTTATGTGCTGACATTCTATCACACCCTTATCCCATGTAGTCGCCGTTGTAGCTTACAAGAACTGCACTGCTGACACCTTCCATATCAGCAAGGGTATTTACGAAATCTGTATTATCGTCCTTGAGTCTGATCTCCATATTGAGCTCAACAGAACCTTTCTGAGCAGTCTTGCTCTTCACTACGCATCTCTCTGTTTTGCCTTCAAGGAAAGCCTTTGCCTTTGTCTCGCTGTCGTGGCCGTCACAGCGGATAACAACGATATATGGATTTTTGCAAGCCTTGCGGTTAACGAATACAAGAAGGATAACGCCGATGATGATGCTGCCGACAACTGCAAGCGGGATCATGCCTGCTGCAAGAACGATACCGACTGCGATAGACCAGAACAGGAAAGCGATATCCAGCGGTTCTTTAATGGCTGTACGGAAACGGACGATAGAAAGCGCACCGACCATACCAAGTGAAAGAACGACATTGCTTGTGACTGCTAAGATAACGACTGTAGTTATCATTGTAAGTGCAACGAGAGTAGTACCGAAGCTTGATGAGTACATTACTCCCGAATATGTCTTTTTGTAAACGAGGAATATGAACATTCCAAGACCGAATGCGAGTACAAGTGCGATAGCCATATCAAGAATGCTGACGCTTGTCACATTCTCTAAAAAATTGGATTTAAAAACATCTTTTAAGCTCATTGTAAAAATCTCCTTTTAACAGTAAATTTGTTTTAACCGTAGATACGACAGGCTGCATATTTTGAGAAAGCTCCCTCACGCCTGTCTGCAAGAGCAACTGCATCTCTGATTATATCAGGCAGAAATTCGTCCCATTTTACTTCAAGTATTATAGAATCCGAAACGGGAACTGTCACACAGTCGGGGTCAAGAAAATCGGTACATCTCATACCGCTTCTGACATTGTAATCAAGAGTGACGCGGACATTGCCTGCGGGATATATGAAAGGCTCTCTTGTGTAATCGACAATAGTTTTCGGAGCTATTCCCTGAGTTTTCATTTTTGAGTAAAGCTCACGAATCAGCATATGCTCCGATTCTATCATCCATTCGATGTCACCGTCAACGATCATTTGTGCCTGCTGAGCAGTAAGCGGTGCGCTTTGCTTATTTCCAAGATGATCTATCTTGCTTTTCTTTTCCAGATGGATAACAGAAGTATCACCATTGTAGTATCTGATACGGAACTTTTCTCTTCGGCTCATTCCGTTTACTTTTTCCATAAGAGCTTTGTCTGCGAGATTATCGAAGTAAAGGCTGCGGATAAAGTATTTTCCGTCTATGGTGTGTGGGTCCGGATATGCAACTGTGCTGAGTCTGTGACGTATTGTTATCATGTCGGAATAGTTGATCTCATGCTTGATCTCATGTCTGAAATCCATAGTATC
>CAMYYQ010000126.1 GCA_947303535.1 uncultured Ruminococcus sp. | reverse complement strand
CGCCCGTTCGAGCCGGGCAGGGGGAGCCAAAAGTCCGTTATTAAACGGACTTTTTTATTTTATCCGATATTGACAAGAAGTTGTAAGAGTGCTATAATCTGCTTGTAAAATAAACTTTGAACAGGTAAAATACAATGAGAAAAGTAAAGATGATTTTTATAAGCTGTGGTATCATGCTTATACTTGCTGCAATTGCTCTTTGCGGATATAATGTGTGGGAGAGCAGAAGAGCCTATAACGAGTCACAGAAAGTTATGAAGGTCCTTACGGAGCTTATCCCTGCGCCTTCTACAGATGAAAATACATCAGCTCCTTCAGCAAATCCTGCTGATGATATTTATGCAGCATATGAAGCTGAAACTACTTCTGAACCTGTACCTGTAAACGTTAATGGCAGGTATTATTGCGGATATTTATCGCTTCCGAGTCTTGGTCTGGAACTGCCTGTTATTGATGATTGGAGCTATGATGCTTTGGAACTGTCACCGTGCAGATTCAGCGGTCATGCTGCTGCGAATGATCTTGTGATCGCTGCACATAATTATAACAGCCATTTCGGACGCATTGCAGATCTTGAAAACGGTGATGATATTCTTTTTACTGATACAAATGGCAATGTACATCGGTATAGTGTGGAGGATATAAGAGTTCTTGACGGCAGCGATTCGGAGGGAATGTTCAGCGGAGAAGCTGATGAATGGGATATTACACTGTTCACCTGTACGCTCAGCGGACGCAGCAGAGTAGCTGTCAGAGGCTGTAGATAAAAAATATGCCCCGAGGTAATTTTTATTACTTCGGGGCTTTGCTTATTTCAGCTTATTCTTTATCTTTTTTTCCTTTTATAAGTATGCCTAATGTTATCAGCATCAGTCCGCCTGCAACGAGAGGGATAACAGGCCACCAGAGCTGTCCTGTCTGTGCAAGAGGCGGCAGTATCTTTGTTGTAGTCTGCTGCATTTTAGTTGTGGTATTGGTTTTTGATGTGCCTGTCAGCTTTGTAGTTATTGTAGTTTCTGAGGCAGAAGCAGTCGTAGTTGTGTCGGATGTAGTCGATGTGCCTGTTGTAACAGGTGGAGTGTAGCTGTTTTTTATAAGGTACTGGCTGCTGTTGTAGTCGATTATTACAGTGTAGTTAGTGGGGATAATTCGCTCCACCACGTACCAGTCGTTAACAGGTTCAAGGTCGTTCCAGCGATATTCCCAGTTGTTTTCTTCATTAAGTGTAACTGTATCAAATATCTCGTCATTGCGGAACAGATCAACTGTGATATATGTGGGACGTGCTATGCTGTCGGCAGTATCGTTTAGCCATACCTTTTTCACAGTGTATGAGTCTACGGTGTTGCTGAGAGTTATGTATGAGAATTTAGGATATGCATCATAGCTGAAAGTTATATCGCTGTCATTAGCTTCAAGGAGCAGAGTTGACGGCACATAAAATGTATTTTCGACTTGCAGAGTCTTACCAACAGCAAGGTATACACCCTTGCTCAGACCGCTGAATGTGAGCTCGCCGTTTTTATCGGTCTCACCCGAACTGACATGGGAGATGCCGTCCACGACCGCATAACAGACTATGGTTTTAGCGATCTGTTCAACGTTTTCCTCGGTTATATCGCTTGTATCTATCTGATAGCCTGCGAAATCACCAGTAAGTACGATACCCTTGTCTGAGCGTTCGCCTACCTTGTATATGCGCCATTTCATGCCTGTGAGGATAGTGTCGTCCTTTCGGCATATGAGCTTAATGGAGCGAGCTGCACTGTCGTCGCAGTTTACTGCTAACGGTATACAGAACGAAAGGCATAGTATTACAGAAAACAGCATCACTGTAAAGCGTGTAAATTTTTTACGGGAAATCGGCATGAGATCACCTCTTTATCCTTTTATTTCTTATTCTTTTTATCACGTCTGCCTGTGAATACCCAGAACAGTATCAGGCATATGAGGACGGGCGTAACGATGAACGGCAGCACTTTTATCTCGTCTACAGGCATAGCGTCTGCAAGCACCTTTACAGCGTGAGGCTGTTCTGTATCTATCCTGTGAGCCCGTACCAGCAGACGATGCGTATTTATGCCGTAGGGAGTACAGGTCATAAGGGTAACGAGATCCTCGTTTGGCACAGCTGCAAGCCTGTCCATTTCGTATGGAAGCACTGTGGCTATTTCGTCCACCTCATAATCAAGCACTTCGTCAAGTACGGTAATTCGGAATGTATCATTTTCGGTAAGCTGGTCTATGTCGGTGAAAAGCTTCGCCGACGGAAGTCCGCGGTGAGCAGATATTACCGAGTGGCAGCCTTTGCCGCCTATAGGCAGGGACGTTCCCTCAAGGTGTCCCACAGCTACATTGAGCACCTCGGGACTTGTGCCGTGATATATTGGAAGATAGGTGTTTATCTTCGGTATCTCGATATATCCTATGATACCTGTACCTGTAATGTCGAGGATATCATCGTAGCCGCTTATGCTTTCGTATTCGCTGAGAGGTGCGGTAAGCTTTGCAAGCTCGTTGTTGTATTTCCTTGCTCTTTCAAGCTGTTTTTCCTTTTCGGCTCTGTCCATATTGCTTACTGCCTGATCGTATATGGCGATAGCGCGGGACTGTTTATTGGAATTCCACCAGTTGCTGAATGACGGATATATCATTATTCCAAGCCCTGCCACAAGAGCGGTCACAAGGAGGATATTGACGATAAGACTGCGCTTGTTCTTCATTTTATCCTGCCGAAAGAGCCTATGGGAGCGACTCTCATATAGACCTTTCCGATGATATTTTCCTCTGCTGTACAGCCAACGGCAGTTGAACGGCTGTCAACAGAAGTGCTTCTTTCGTCGCCCATTACAAAGTAACGTGACTCGGGAACTGTAAATGGGAAAGAAATATCACATTCGCCCAAGGACAGTCCGCTTACATAGGGCTCGTCCAGCTTTGTGCCGTTCAGCTCGATAGTGCCGTCATCAAGTATATTGATAACGTCGCCAGACGTTCCGATGACACGTTTTATAAGCACCTTTTTGTTATGGTAGAAGGCGATGATATCGCCTTTTTTTATGTCTGAGGATTTATTGCAGAGCACTGTTTGTCCCTTGGACAGAGTAGGCTCCATGCTGCTGCCTGTTACCTTGAATACAGGGAAAATAAAATTGCATATAAGAACTATAACGGCTGCGGCTGTGGCAAGTGAGCAGAGCGTACTGAAAAGAGCCTTGATGAAAGCTTTTTTGTATTTCTTTGTATCTTTATTCTGTTCGATAGTCTTTTTTTCGTCCATGATCGGATACGCAGCCTTTCGTAATATACAATATGTAATAAGAATAAAAATTAATACAGTAAATCAAACTTGTGCTAAAAGGCAGTTTGATAAATTTTTTTATTACAGATAAAAGCTGTTCTGTGAACAAGCTCTTCGTATGTATATTATACTTCCTATGAATACGGCAAGTCAATCATTAAATTTTAAAAATATATAAATAAAGCCGAATTTTGGCGTAGCTTACAATATAACCGTTGTTCTTTGGGCAAAACGTCAAAATGTTTCCAAGCTAAGAACGTATGATTAACAATGCGTGAACAAGATGCTTTGCAGAAAAAAGCAGATAAAAATGCTGTTGATCTATAAAAATGAGAGCTTGTTTTCTATTGTCAAAGCACACAAAGCAAAGAAAAGGTATTGGTGATATCTTACAAAAAAGATGAATTTGTGTTTAAAAATTATAAATTTTATTGACGTTGTTTCGTAAAAAATGGTATAATATAAACATCGAATAGGTACATAAATATTTTTTATGGAGATGCTATATGACTGATAAAGAATTCAAACACCTCAAAAGAAGTGATCTGATATATATTATATACGAATATCAAAAAAAGCAGGAAGAGCTCATCAAAGAGAATGAGGAGCTCCGCGAGAAGCTCAGCGAAAAAGAATTGAAGATCAGCAATGCAG
Organism: uncultured Ruminococcus sp.; assembly: GCA_947303535.1. The sequence continues at coordinate 1,236 of CAMYYQ010000126.1, read as the reverse complement.
GTTCTCTTGCAGAGGTGGCTGCAAAGCTCAACGGACTTTTTGAGGCTGCACAGCAGACTGCTGATGACTATATTAGCCAGCTTGAGCATACGGCTGTAGAGAAAGCTGAAAAGAAAGCGGAAGCTATAGTAAAGGAAGCAAGGGAAAAAGCTGAAAGAGTTATTTCCGAGGCGAAGAAAAGTAACGAAAAATAATTATAGAAGGAAATGATCGTCATGCCGTTCAAGAAAAAAGTTCCTGAGTCGCTGCCCTCGGTGGAACAGGTCGAAAGTGAACTCAAGAATATACATTACAAAAATAAATTTATAAGAACGCTGATAAGCACAGTGTCGATACTTATTGTCGTTGCGGCGATAGCTGTGCTTATGTCAACGCTGTTTTTTCCTGTAGTTCAGGTAGTAGGAAAAAGCATGGAGCCGACTTTAAAAGAGGGGGATATCCTCGTCCTTGTCAAGTCGGACAATGTTACTTACGGTGATCTTTGCTGCGTTTCATGGCAGAATAAGTCGCTGCTGAAACGTGTTATTGGTCTTTCAGGAGATATGGTAGAAATAGACGACGACGGGAACGTCTTTATCAACGGTGCTCTGCTTAATGAGCCTTACGTTGAGGAGAAAATGCTTGGAAAATGTGAGATAGAATTCCCGTATAAAGTGCCCGAAAACAAGGTGTTCATACTTGGCGATCAGCGCGAATCTTCTGTGGACAGCAGAAGCAGCGCTATAGGCTGTGTAGGAACGGATCAGATCGTGGGGAGGGTGCTTTTTAAGGTTTGGTCCAAGAAATAACGCAGAAAGGGGAACGGTGAAATAGATGAAAAACTATTTCGACAGTTTTTATGAGATAATTCATAAAAACAGTGTTAAGCGACGGCGTATGATATCGCTGCTGCTTGTGCTGTCAATATTTGTTTCATCGGGTGTCCTCTGGGAACTGCGCGATACGGTCATCACTATGGTGAACGAGCCGCTATGCGGTATTGAGGAGCATGAACATACCGATGAATGTTACGAAAAAGTCCTTGTTTGCGGACTTGAAGAAAATGATGAGCATACCCATACCGAGGAGTGCTATGAAAGAGTTCTTGTGTGCGGTCATGAGGCGCATATTCATACACTTCAATGCTATACCGATGAAGAGCTTCCCGATAACGGTGAGCAGTCGGAAGATGATGAAAATATAGTTTCTATCGGTATTACTGAAGATGAAGAAGAGGTGCTCCCTGTTTTTAATCTG
>CAMYYQ010000125.1 GCA_947303535.1 uncultured Ruminococcus sp. | reverse complement strand
CTTGCCGAGAATAATAACTTTCCGTTATTCGTAAAGCCTAAACAAGGGAAACTGTTTACAGGTTTTATTTGCAATAGTGAAACCGATATTGCAGGACGCTTTTCACCTGAAGAAAGTATTCCTGTTTATTGCAGCGAAATCAGGAATATCATTACTGAGTGGCGCTGCTTTGTAAGATACGGTGAAATATTGGATATTCGGCGTTACAAAGGCGAACTTGGCAGGATTTATTCGTTTCAAAAAGTCAAGGAAATGATTTCGTCGTACTCTGATGCACCCGCAGCATATTCACTCGATTTGGGACTTACATCAGAAGGAGATACTATAATCGTTGAAGTGAACGACGGATACTCACTTGGCAGTTATGGACTTGATCCGTTGCTGTATGCAAAGCTGTTATCCGCCCGCTGGGCTGAACTGACTGGAACAGAGGACGAATGTGTTTTTGATATAAGATAAAGAAAAGGCCGCAGAATTAACTGCGGTCTTTTTATCATTTCAGCTCCCAGCCGTTATCGCCGTGATATATCATCAGCCTGGTCATACCGCCGTCAATACAGATATTCTCGCCTGTGATGAAGCCTGCCTTGTCGGAGCAGAGAAACATGACCATATTGGCAATATCAAGCGGGTTCCCCACACGTCCGCAAGGCTGTTGATATGCATCGGGACCTTCATAGACCTTGTAGGACGTATCTATCCAACCGGGGGAGATAGAGTTCACTCGCACCTTTCCTGCAAGGCTCACCGCAAGAGCGTGAGTGAGAGCGGCTATACCGCCCTTCGCCGCAGTGTAGCTCTCGGTCTGAGGCTGGCTCATACGGTCACGTGAGGACGAAATATTGATGATACTGCCGCCCTTGTTGAAGTGAGGAGCGAACAGCTTAGACAGGTAAAACGGCGCGGTCACGCCCACCGCCAGCGCGTACTGGAACTCCTCATAGCTGCACTCGTCAATGCCTTTCATCAGCGGCAGAGCGTTGTTCACGAGGAAGTCGATGTGTCCGTGCTGAGCTATGACCTGCTGTGCGAATGTTTCAAGCACGGACTTGATGGAAATATCGCCGACGAAGTGATCTCCCTCGGCTTTGTCGATAATGCACACCGCCGCGCCGTTTCTCCGGAATTCTTCGGCTATGCACTTGCCTATCCCGTTTGCGCCGCCTGTTACTACGGCTACTTTGTTTTTAAACATTTTTACACCTCAATCTTTATTCGACTTTTTTCGGACAATAATTATTCTAAGCTCCTCAGTTTTTCTCGATAGTTGATATGTACGCTGCTCGTCATAATGGAGTTTTTCTGCTACTGATTGAAATAATTTTTCTCGTTTTTTATCATTGCTTTCATAAATATAGTCTATATAGCACTGATGACACCAATAATTACGGATTTCTCGTATTTCATCAATTACTTTATAGTCTTCCTCTGTTAATTGCGTATTCATTCCTTCTGTTTCAAGCCGTTTTAATTCTTTTATGATTTTTCCCAGATTCGTCTTGCTTATATTTTCATAGTTTTCGACAAAATTACCATTATGAATTGTAGCATAAATTATTTTAAGATTATGTTCAATACATTGAACCTGCTGTATGAGTTCGCTATGTATTAATTTGAACATATCTTTATTCATCTCAACATATTTCCCATTATCATCAAATTTAATTTTAAAGTAATTATCCTGTATTTCTTTAAGTGCAGTTTCTCTATATTTTTTGAGGAACGAATTTAGTTCTTCACGATCCATCTTTTTAATAACTCTATATGTGTCTCTATCTAGTCCATTTTCAAATATGTCAACCATGATAATCACCTACAAAATCCTTCTATAATTTGTTTTTCGATGCTCCATTGTACGCCCTTTGCAATACGCTTCTCAGGCTCATTGAAGTGTCCTCCGTTGTTCCATTCAAGGAAATGACGGGACACGTTTTTGTCGGCGCACACAAGCTCATACTGCCTGCGAGTGCAGTCCCCAACAGTCGCCATAATACAGTCCCGAGCCTTTTCTTCGCGGTCGCCGAGACTGAGATAAACGGAGCTATTTTGCGGCGCGGTATGGCTCTCGGCGTAGCTTATCCAGTCCCCGAACCACAGCGAGCCCGAACAGCTGATAACTCCGCTGAACGCCTGACTTTCGTAGAACGCCCACAGGCTGAAAAGTCCTGCGAGGGAGTATCCGCAGAGGAAACGCTTACCTGTAAGACCGTACTCTTTTTCGCAGTACGGAACACACTCGTTCACAAGCCAGCCCAGCGTTGAACGTCCGCCGCCTGCAAAAGACATTTTCTTATTGAGCGTGAATTCCCACGGCGAGAAGTCGGCGTTCCAGTCCTCGACCTCATAAACGACATAGTTACACTTTACGTCATCGCATAGCGCAAGGACTTTTTCAATAGTCTCGGAGCTGTTCTTCATCTCACCCCAGTATATCGTTGGCAGTTCATCGCCGTTTATTTTGATATGGCAGGTTCTGCCGCTTATGTCCATTATTTCCACTCTTTTCTATATATCATGATGCAGACACCGATTATTCATGGCTGTTTAGGATTTTCATAGAATAACACTATTTTCAAGAAGTTGCTTACTTTCCCGCAAATCAGGCAACATTACTTGTAGCAAGTTGTAAAACTGCTTTGAATGATTTGGATGAACAAAATGGCAGAACTCATGATACACTACATATTCAATGCAATTCTTCGGGGCTTCAATTAATCGTTTGTTTACAAACAATAAAATGATGTCTATAACACCTTGCTTGTACATATTATTATAACTTAAAAAGTGCAAGTTTTCAATATATAAATGTAAATATAAACAGCCGCAAGAGACTTAAAATCCCTTGCGGCTTTACTGTTACCGAGATAATTCTTCAACAATCTCTCCCAGAAGCTGACAGCTTTCGGGGGAGAGTTTTTTATTAGATGTTTCATTACCATTCCTGAATACAGAAATCAACTTGTTGACAATAGCAAGCTGCTGGTCTGTAAGGTTGTATGCTGAAATGCGTTCACGTTTCTCTGTACCTGACAAATAGTCCATAGATACGTTAAATATTGCGGCAAATGCCTTGACGGTGTCAAACGTAGGAGATTGCAGTCCCTTTTCATAACGGCTGATTATAGAGCTTTCCTTATTGATTTTACGAGCAAGCTGCTCCTGAGTGAGTCCTTTTTCTTTTCTCAGCTTTTGGAGTATAATACCAAAATCATATGCATCTTCCACAAATATCACCTCGGCAATTTGACTATATATCAAATTATACCCCATATATCTTGATAAATTTGCAGAATGATGATATAATATTTGATATATAAACGAATTTGTAGATGAATATTTGAAAATATATCAAAAAGGAATCATTATGAACAAACAAGTAAAATCCAGGCAGCGTGTAGCCGACCACGGAGAAGTATTTACGGCTGAGCGTGAAGTCAAAGCCATGTGCGACCTTGTATTGCCCGAAACGCAGCGTATTGACAGCCGATTTCTCGAACCTGCCTGCGGTGACGGAAACTTCCTCGCAGAGGTGCTGAGCCGAAAATTAGCTGTTGTGCGGAAGAAATACAGGCGGAGTACCATTGACTATGAAATGAACTCCCTGCTGGCTGTGAGCAGTCTTTACGGTGTCGATATACTGGCGGATAATGTTGCCGCCTGCCGTGAGCGACTCTATAAACTGTGGGCGAAGCAGTACAAGTCGGTATGCAAGAATGAGTGCAGCGATGATATGCACCGTTCTATCCGCTTTATACTGGAGCGCAACATTGTCTGCGGAAACGCTCTCACGCTGTGCTGTGTTGATGAAAACTGCAACGATACCGATGAGCCTATCGTTTTTTCGGAGTGGGCATTCATCACAGGAGCAAACATTCAGCGGAGCGACTATACCTTTGCGGAGCTGCTAAGTCAGGACGAGGCTCAGCTCAGTATCAGCGGAGATGAGGGAACGTTCCTGCAAAAATATATTTGTCATTACAGGAGGTTAGGTGAAAATGGCTGAAGGACTATTTGAAAACGTTTACAATCCCGATGTACTGTCGTGCTTGGCAAATCTCTCCAACGATGAAGTTTTCACGCCTCCCGAGGTTGTCAACCAGATGCTTGATATGCTGCCGCAGGAGCTTTTCTCCGATCCCGACACTACATTTCTCGATCCTGCCTGTAAAACAGGAGTATTTCTCCGTGAGACAGCCAAGAGGCTCATCAAGGGACTTGAACCGCAGTTTCCAGATTTGCAGGAGCGTATCGACCACATCTTCCACAAGCAGCTTTTCGGTATCGCTATAACTGAGCTGACAAGCCTGCTGTCACGGCGCGGACTTTATTGCAGCAAGTATCCCAACAGCAATTATTCCGTCAGCCGATTTGACGATGCACAGGGCAATATCCGTTTCAAGCGAATCAGCCACAAATGGGAAAAGGGCAAGTGCGTTTACTGCGGAGCGTCCGAAAGCCAGTACGAGCGTGGTGACGAGCTTGAAACTCATGCCTATGAGTGGATACATACTATAAAACCAGAGGAAATTTTTAATATGAAGTTCGATGTCATAATATCAAATCCGCCTTATCAGCTTAGTGATGGAGGAGCACAAGCAAGTGCATCACCATTATATCAGTTATTTGTTGAAAAGGCAAGGAAATTGAAGCCACGATATATTACGATGATTATCCCTGCTCGATGGTATGCTGGCGGAAAAGGTCTTGATGATTTTCGCGACTCTATGTTAACAGATACACATATATCAATTCTTCATGATTACCCCAATACAAGTGATTGCTTTCCAGGCGTAAATATTAGAGGCGGTATTTGTTATTTTTTATGGGACAGGGAGTATAACAACGCAAATATGCTCACTAAAGTCATAACACATGTAGACGATGTTGAATATACAGTTAATCGAAAGCTAAAGTATAACGATTTGGATATATTCCTTAGATATAATCAGTCAATACAAATACTTGAAAAAGTAATGACTATTGCGAAGAGTGACACAATTATGAGAATAGTCTCATCAAGAAAACCATTCGGACTTAGTACCGATTTTGTCAAAACAAAAGATTACCATTCTAATACAGAGGGCATAATATCGCCTGTTATATGCTACGGAAAGGGCAAAACGCAGGGGTATATTGAAAAAATGTATGTGCTTGCTCATAAAGAGAGGATTGAACGTTATAAAGTATTTGTTCCAAGAGCCA
>CAMYYQ010000124.1 GCA_947303535.1 uncultured Ruminococcus sp. | reverse complement strand
AGACAAAGACCATGATAGCAGGTGGAAACGACTCGGGCGCGATACACATAAGCGGCAGCGGTGTGCGTACTATCGCTATATCCGTTCCTTGCAGATACCTGCACTCCCCTTCGTCAGTCATTGAGATGTCTGACCTTGAAAGCTCATACAAGCTTGTAAAAATTCTCGCCAGAAGGATACCCGAATTATGATAACACTTATCGAACATGAGCATGAGCTCGACCGCGTACTGCTCAACAAGACCCTCTCAGGCAAAAAAATGCTTGCATATATGAGAGCCTATGGTCCGAATTATGAATTCTGCCGTTTCTACAAGATAACCGATGAGACAGGTATCGGATTCATGTTCATTATAAATTCTACGCTTATTATTTGCGGCGACGGAAAACTCGAACCCAATGAGGAGATAGACCTTTTCGTCAGTATGAACGTGCCTTTCCGTATCGAGGGCGACCAGAAGATACTCGAAGGCATAAAGATACCCGAAAGGTATCAGGTGCTCAACCGTACTATCTTCGAGCTTATACCTGATGATACTCCCCTTGAAGCTATCGAGGAGCACGTTGAGTTCAATCCCAATCTCCCCGATGTATACAAGATACTCAGCGAGGGATTTCCGAATATCGCCGACTTTTCACTGTGGTATACCGATACCTCTCACAGATGCCGACACGGTATCAGCAGAGTGTTCACCTACCGCAACTCTACTACAGCTTCTGCCGTGTTCGATATCGGCAGCACAGTCCTCATCGGTCAGGTGGCTACAAATACGGCTGCCCGTGGAAGAGGCTATGCAAGAGAATTTCTCAAATGGCTTGCCAAATTCTTCAACGGACTTGGAAAACGTGCATACCTGCTGGCTCTTGATGTCCGCGTAAGCTTCTATACCGAAATAGGCTTCCGCATCGCAGGACGTGAGATAGTCCTTGAACGTATCGACATCGAAAAGGACAGCGCAGCTAAGGGTCGTCTTGAAGAAAGATGAAAGCTTTATAATAGTAAATGCAGGGACGACTAATGTCGTCCCTGTTTTTTTGTTTCTGCCTAAAGTTTTACGGGGGTTCAGAACGGGGGAACACTGTTCGCACCCTACAGCGTGTTATTTAGGCTTTTTTACGTAATTTACGGGCGAGCTGAACTCGCCCCTACAGCGCAGAGCCTGCGCCCCCTTGCTCGTCCGTATATTATCAAAAGGATAGTCGCTTCTCGACGCGGTAAGTATCATCAGAATTGACGGGCGAACACTGTTCGCCCCTACAGATTGGATACATCTGCTTTGTGTTTGATGTTTTTTCGGACGACCAATGGTCGTCCCTACAGTTATTTGTGGGACGTCGAGGACGCCGCCCCCTACAACACATCATTTGGTGTTTACACGTATTTTTCGGAACGCCGAGAACGGCGTTCCCTACTTTTCACTATGCACTAATCACTATGCACTTACAGACAACGAAACGCCGCCCTTACACTTAGTTCTAAGTTCTTAGATCTTAGTTCTTAAATCTAAGTTCTAATAAGTTCTAAATTTTATGAATTTAATGCTTTACAACTCTGAAAAAAGGTGATATAATATTTATAAGCTGTGTTCAAAGGCGAGCGCAGCAATTAAAAGGAGGTATTTCCAAATGGAAAAAGTTAAAATAGGTATTTTAGGTTACGGTAACCTCGGCAGAGGCGTTGAACTGGCTATTCGTCAGAACGATGATATGGAGCTTGCAGGCATATTCACACGTCGTGATCCTGCATCAGTAAAACCACTCACAGCAGGCGCAAAAGTCTACAGTGTAGCAGATGCCGAGAAAATGACAAAAGATATAGACGTATTGATAATCTGCGGCGGAAGTGCTACAGATCTTCCTAAGCAGACTCCAGAAATGGCTAAGCTCTTCAATGTTATCGACAGCTTCGATACTCACGCAAGGATACCCGAGCATTTCGCTAACGTTGACAAGGCTGCAAAGGAAAGCGGTCACCTCGCTTTCATCTCACTTGGCTGGGATCCGGGCCTCTTCTCACTCAACAGACTCTATGCTGAATCAATTCTCCCTAACGGCAAGAGCTATACATTCTGGGGCAAGGGCGTTAGCCAGGGTCACTCAGATGCTATCCGCCGCGTAAAAGGCGTTAAGAGAGCTATCCAGTACACTGTTCCGATAGAGTCAGCTATGGAAGCTGTCCGCAGCGGAAGCCAGCCTGAGCTCACAACACGTCAGAAGCACCACAGAGAATGCTGGATAGTTCCTGAGGAGGGCGCTGATCTTGCTCAGATCGAGAATGATATCAAGACAATGAAGAACTACTTCGATGAGTACGATACAACTGTAAACTTCATCAGCGAAGAGGAATTCGATGCTAAGCACAACAAGATGCCTCACGGCGGCTTCGTTATGAGAAGCGGTCTCACAGGCGACGGCGAAAAGACTCATCAGATGATAGAGTATTCACTCAAGCTCGAGTCAAATCCTGAGTTCACAGCAAGCGTGCTTATCTGCTATGCAAGAGCACTTGCAAGACTCAAGGCTGAGGGGGCAACAGGCTGCAAAACTGCATTCGATATTGCTCCTGCATACCTTTCAAAGCTCAGCGGTGAGGAACTCAGAGCTTCAATGCTTTAATTGAAATATGTTTTTACGAAAGAGCCGCTTTTTAAGTGGCTCTTTTACATTATGTATATGCAATTCTGCCAAACAACAGTAAGCCGTTCTGTATATTTTGTGATATTTGCTTTGGTTTTATTGACATATCCGCCATTACGTGGTACAATTATTTTATAAAATAAGCATTACAGGGGGGATATTTATTATGGCTAACGTAAATGCTATTTGTACAAGCTGTAACAAAACTGTCGAGGTAGACAACACAAAAGATGCGTGGGTATGTCCCTATTGCAGCACCCCGTTCATCGTCTCAAAAGCGGTCAACAAGTATAAAGCTCAGCACAAGGACGTTGCCAAGAAAGTTAAAGCTGTAAAGAAGCACAGCTCCGATTTTGTTGTTACCGATGGCGTTCTTACCGAATACAAAGGTAATGCCGAGGATATCACTATCCCTGGAGAAGTGCGAAAAATAGGCAAGCACGTTTTTGAGAACAATACCACTCTCAAGAATATCACTATCCATGACAAGGTAGAAGAGATCGGCGCATACGCTTTCCGCGGCTGTACCGCACTGGAGGAGATAAAGCTCCCTGACAGTATAAATTCTATTGATATATGGGCTTTCAGAGGCTGCACAAGTCTTAAAAGCGTTGTAGTACCGCCTCATATGAGGTATATCTCAGACTGTCTCTTTGCAGACTGTTCGAGTCTTACTTCTGTTGAATTGCCCGAACCTATCGGCGGCATCGGTTCATTCGCTTTCTCAGGCTGTAAGAATCTCGAAGAGATAACGATTCCGCAGTATGTTTCTACTATAGGCAAATACGCTTTCTCAGGCTGTGAAAAACTTGAAAGGGTAGTTATCCCTGAGGGCGTTTCACTGGTTGAGGAGTGTACTTTCGCAAACTGCACGGCTCTGTCTGCTGTTGAACTGCCGAGAACTATCAAGTCTATCGGTGCATTCGCTTTCCAGAACTGTGTATCACTGCACGATATTGAACTCCCTGGCGGAATACTCAGCGTTGACGGCTTCAGCGGCTGCACAGGTCTGAGAGCTTTTACAGTTCCTGGCGGTGTTTCGTCTATCGGCGATTTCAGCGGCTGTACCAACCTTGAAAAGATAACTCTGCCTGCTTCACTCAAGAAAATAAGCGGCGGCTTCAATAACTGTCCCAAGCTTCTGAGCATCGCATGGCCTAATCTTGCGGACAATGCTTCCAATTTCCCAGCTTACTATGAGACTGTTGTCGCAAGCAGAAAAACCGCAGGAAAATGCGTCTACTGCGGAGGTGACTTCAAGCTCATCTCCAAGACCTGCAAACTCTGCGGCAAGAAAAAGGATTATTGATATTATAAAAGTCCCGAGAGCTTAAACTTTCGGGACTTTTTTATCACTAAAACTTCGTGATTCTATCTTAACGCACATCATAGTAAAAGCTGTCCGCAGCTGCACGGTCTTTTCCTGTAAAAATGCGCTTTGTCAGTTTTCGGTTCTTTATGAGATACCAGTCGCCGAACTCATCGAATTTACGCGCTGAAGTAGTCAGGTACGAACGCCTGAGAGTTCCGTATTTCTTCCCTTTCTTATCTCCCAGTTTTTTCAGCCGCCTTGCAAAATCCATATCCTCAAGGCTTACCAGTTTTTCATCAAATCCGCCTATCTCCTCAAAGTCTCGCTTGTAAAACCAGAACATGGCACCGCTGAGCAGACCACCGCTTTTTACCATAACTGGCAGAAGCTTTGCAACGACATATAGCGATGAAACTGCGATGCCCAGCGACATCCTGTCAAACTTTGTTCTCGTTCCGCCGCCGATATACTTACCGCTTTCAAGATTTTCCTTTATCTCTGCAAGGGAGTATTTTGTCATCAGGCTGTCAGCGTCTACAGTCACAACGATATCCCCCCTTGCAGCCTTTACTCCTGTATTTCTTATTGCCGCAATGCACTTATCGTCATTTATCAGCACTTTTGCACCATAATGCCTTGCGATCACACAGGTCTTATCGGTACATCTGTTAGCAACAACGATGATCTCTACAGTGTCAGGCTTGACATACTTAGACGCACTGAGCACAGCCCTCAGACACTTGCCTATGTATTTTTCTTCATTATGTGCAGGAATAACAACAGAAAATTCAGTCTTATCCATAAGTTTGCCTCCATATCCCTATTTTATTAAAAATATTATACCTCATCGCAGCTACGCTGTCAATAGCAGTGAAACAAAGCTTAAAATCGGAAAAATGCGGATTTACTATTGACTCATTCTCCTTTTGGCGTTATAATGTTTATATATTGTTTTAAGGAGAACCCTATGACATCTATTTCAAGAATTATCGCTGCTGCCGCTGCTGCTGCGATATCTGCTTCCATGTGGAGCTGCGGTAATAAAAAGAATACGGACAGCACGGATAAAAATGAAACTACCACAAGCTCGTCCGCCGAAACAACAACTGACACAACAAGCACATCAGAAAAAGAAACTACAACAGCTTCTGAAAAGGTCACCGGTACTACCGACTCTTCCACTGAGACATCTGCTGCCCAGACTACAACTACTACAGCAGCAACTACCGAAAAGCCAAAGGAAACAGAGAAAAAAG
>CAMYYQ010000123.1 GCA_947303535.1 uncultured Ruminococcus sp. | reverse complement strand
CTCGACTGCAACGTTTACATGGTTAAGGTAAGCTACGAGCAGAAGCCTTTCCGCCGTGAGGTTATGCGTACCTATGGTGCAAACGTAACTCCTTCACCTTCAAACACAACTGAAGTAGGCAGAAAGATCCTTGAAGAATTCCCCGGCACAAACGGAAGCCTCGGCTGCGCTATCTCAGAGGCCGTTGAGGCTGCTACAACAAAGGAAGGCTACCGCTACGTTCTCGGAAGCGTTCTTGCACAGGTACTCCTCCACCAGTCTATCATCGGTCTTGAATCAAAGGCTGCTATGGACAAGTACAACATCAAGCCTGACATCATCATCGGCTGTGCAGGCGGCGGTTCAAACCTCGGCGGACTCATCTCACCATTCATGGGCGAAAAGCTCCGCGGCGAAGCTGATTACCGCTTCATCGCAGTTGAACCTGCATCATGCCCAAGCCTTACAAGAGGTTCTTACGTTTACGACTTCTGCGACACAGGTAAGGTTTGCCCACTCCAGAAGATGTATACTCTCGGCAGCGGCTTTATGCCTTCACCTAACCACGCAGGCGGACTCCGTTACCACGGTATGAGCTCTATACTCTCAGAGCTTTACGATCAGGGTCTTATGGAAGCTACTTCTGTTGAGCAGACAGCTGTATTCGAGGCTGCTGAGATGTTCGCAAGAGTTGAGGGTATCCTCCCTGCTCCTGAGAGCAGCCATGCTATCCGCGTAGCTATCGACGAAGCACTCAAGTGCAAGGAGACAGGCGAAGAGAAGACTATCCTCTTCGGTCTTACAGGTACAGGCTACTTTGATATGTACGCTTACGGCGCATACAACGACGGTACTATGAGCGACTATATCCCAACAGACGAGGAAATTGCAAAGTCACTTGCAAATACTCCTAAGATCGAGGGCTGATATCAAAAAAGGACTGCGAAAGCAGTCCTTTTTTAGCGAGTAGTTATTAGTGAGTAGAGAGTAGTAGGGAACGCCGCCCTCGGCGTTCCGCAAGAGAATTTGTAGGGGACGGTGACTCCCTGTAGTACAGGGAGATGTCAGCAAAGCTGACAGAGGGTCGCGGCTCCTGTTGGGAGTCCTCGACGTCCCGCACTTTACATTATATGTAAAAGAAGCTCCGCGTATGCGGAGCTTTTCTGTGCTGTTTGCTTATTTAGCTTTGAATATCAAATATCCGACTAATCCGTCCTGCAAATTTACAACAATTGTTTTCTCGTCTAATATAATATATTCAGTAGTACATTTACGGTCAAAATTGCTTTCACCGTCATTCTGCGGAGTTCCGTTTTCGCTGTATGCTGTGACCTTTTTTACGGTATATTTCGAGAAATCTCCACTGAATTTTTCATCTGTCTGCCAGAATACAGTTCCGTTGACCTTAATTGCACAGGGATAGTCGGTTGATGAATGAACTTTAATATCAGAGCTGTCAGGCTTTTCCAGTGACGCGGTAAAAACGAGCCTGTCGTTGTGTGTAATGTATATCTTGCCAAGCTCGACCTGCTTTTCTTTGGTCGTGCCCTTGACTGTTATCTCGCTCACCAAGCCGTCGGTATAGCACGTATCGTCGGGATCCCAGAATATACTGCCGCTTTTGCCGATCTTGTATGTCTTGCCCTCATTCTTGACAGGGCCGCTGCCTTTTATTGTGTCCCATTCCACAAACTTACCGTCGTTTGCTTCCAGTGTGATATCGTATTCGGGAGAAGCAAATTCAAGCAGTATGCCTATTCCCGACCAGTCGCTCATTACAGGATTGTAGTCAGTCTTTATCGTAACGATATCACTGAGCTTTAGCGTGTCTTCACTGTTTTTGTCATCGAGTCCGAGGAGCTTCTTCTGTATAGCCTGTGCATCACCGACAGTCAGTCCGTCGCCGTCCATATCGCCGTTAAGCTTGCCCTGTGCTGTAAGATGATGCTCAGCAGTACCGTTTGTTCCGTATTTATTCGGATTTGCAAGAGCCTGCATTACAAGCACAACATCGGACATATCAACTTCACCGTCGCAGTTTGCATCGCCTTTTATTTCAAAGTCTGTTGTCCCGCCGTAAGCAGTATTTGTGTTCAGATTAAAACCGTCCAGATATGGATTTAACTGGAGATAATTCAGTGCAGTGGTTATCTTTTTTATCTGTGTTTCCTCGTCGCTGTACATAGAAACAAAGTTATAATGGAAATATCTCCTGTAAACATATTCGCCCTTTTCGTTTTTCTCAGTGCGTATCTCAGCGTGTGAAAATAATAAAGATATCTCGTCACGGGGCAGTTTTGTAGCAAAATCAAGGTAATTTGCCTGTACGGTGTTGTAGTCATCATATTTCAGCAATTCCGCAACGCTTGAAGCTTCGTTGAGGACTTCTGTTCCGTCCTTTGTAACATAACGGGCATCAGGTTTAAGGATCACCGTAAAGATGTTGTCTTTGAGCACAGCGGCTGCTTCTTCTTTAGTCCATACGCCGTAGCCCTTATCCTCTGTAAGTCCCTTTTTGGCAAACAGAGCCTTTAGCTCGTTCTTTGTCATAGAGCCTATCTCATTAAAGTAATACTGTTTGCTTTCCAGAAATGCTTTAACATCGTCTGTCCGAATGTCTATCTCTTCAAGTCCTTTTCTCTGGTCATTGCGATAAAGAGTTATTTTTTCGGGAGCTTTCTCCTTGCTTTCGCCCATGACACGAAGAGTGTAACCGTCCTCAAGCTCAAACCTCCACTCAGTATAACCGTGACCAGACTCCTGACCGCTGTATATCATAAAATCCGACCAGTCAAGGGCATTGCCTTTCTTGGAAAGGGAGATAACATCGTCAAGTGTCATTTTCGTTTCAGCTGTATCGAGCTCGGAAGCATGGTAAAAATCCGAAGCCCATGCCATAAACTCGTCAATATCGTCCTTACGGATATCGATGCGGTTCTCATAGCCGTCTTTGTACAGCTCTACAACAGCAGGCTCTTCGGGGGGATTGCCCTCAACAAGCAGGAAAAATCCGCCGCCAAGGTCATAATTGCAGACATGAGTATACATACCTATGCCGTGCCAATCGCCTGCATATGGCTCAAAATCCGACCATGTTATCTTATCGCCCTTTTTGGCAAGAGGTATAACCTCGGACAGTGTGAGCTGTTTTGTACCTTTAGATATGGTCAGACCGTTAAGCTCGCCGCTGTCAGCTTTTTTAGCGCAGTAAGCAAAAACTACATCACTGTTCAAGAGCTTCTTTAACAGCGCATTACCGATGACAGTAGGCTTGATAAGCTGCGATTTATTATCGCTCTCGGAAACATACTCTATCTTGAAAGCACCGACGCTCCTGTCATCAAGGACTGTATAGGGAAGTCTCAGACTGCCGCACAATATCGCTTCATCGTTCAGTGTTACAGCGGAGTCCTCAGAGCCGTAAAAAGTGATAGGTATGTACTTATCGGCTGTGACCTTGCAGCCGTCGCATATCTCATGCCATATGATGCCCTTGCTTTCCTTTCCGCAGGTAAGGCTGCCCTGTATAAAGAACGTAACAGAGCCTTTATCAGCCTTTACAGTTATTGTCTTTTCGAGGTCGGCTTCATCAAGAAGAACTACGATATCCTTATCCCCTGCATCTATGGTAAGGTCTTTGCCGAGACTTTTTATAGTGCAGCTCACGTTCACTGTATCGGAAGCATAGTCCTTGTCGATCATAAGCTTTGCAGTATCTGCTTCGGCAGTCGCGCTTATATCGCTGAGCTTAGAATAATAGCCCACGTAAACCTCGTCAGACTGCTCACCTGAGATAAGGCTGCCGCTGCCGCCTTTCTCCTGAAGTCCCTCCAAGCCTTTGACTGAATTTTCGGCAGTTGTATTCACAGGCACTGCACTTGCCAAACACATCGCCGCAGTCAAAAATGCCAGTATTTTTCGATTCATAATAATCAACTCCTCTGCGTCATAAAAATTATCCATTGATAATAAGTCGTAATATTTCGGCTTTTGTCTCACTAAAACTGTCAAAAAGTTTATCCACGCTGTTTTCACCTATATGATAACATATAAAAGGCTGAAAATCAATACTGCAAAAATATAATTTTATTTTACCCACCCACGCAAAATTTTCAACTTTCTCAGATATAGACTTCTGTATAAGCTCAGCTGCTTCCCAACACGGGAAGTATCATCGGAGCAATGTGCGAACAATGGTCATCTTTATATCCTCAATTCATGTGAAACTAAAATCATGAATTATGAATTAGTGAAAACTGCCTTTTTACAGCTAAATATACTAAAATAATAACATTTCGGTAAAATGTTCGTTGAAATTTACTCTTGAAAAAAGGCTGAAAAATAGGTATCATAATATTACTTAAAGGGAAACCATAATACTTACCGTTAAAAAGAGGGAAACCACCATGAAAAAACACATTCTTACCGTAGTGCTTATTTCAGGATTGGTATGCAGTTCATTAGCGTCATGCACTCTCGAAACTTATGAAAGCACGACTCCGCGTTCTGCAAACTGGTCTGTCTCGACTCCGACAAACGCACCAAGCAACAACGTACAATCAGTTGACACACAGCAGGCTGCTGCCGATAATAATGGTCAGCAGGCACAACAGCAGCAACAGGCTGCCGCTCCTGCGCAGCAAACACCACAGGCAGAACAGCCTCAGGCACAGCAGCAGCAGGAAGCTCCCGTTCAGGCACAGCAGGTACCTGTCGCTCAGCCTCCCAAAGCCGATCCCCCCGAGGTGACAGCTTCACCTGCACAGCAGGCAGAAAAAAATAATTATTCCGAATACGTTCCCATAGCCAAGAATATCATGCAGTCTTTAGACAGACTCGACAATATCGCAGGCGGATTTTATGTATCTTTAGACCCGAATACTTCGATACAGGACGGCGGTCAGTCATACAGCAAAGTCACTGATAACCGCTTTTCAACAGTCAACGATGTTATAAACTATGTTAATACCCTTATCTGCGGCGATCTTATCTACAAATACAGCGGACTCTATTCAGGTGATTCGCCTACGTTCAAGGAGTTCAACGGCGAGCTGTACTATCTGAACGAGTCAAGAGACTGCGGCTTCGGATATCAGGGCGAGCCCACTATAACAAGTGTATCAGGCGGTTCACTCGCGTTCACTGTACCTATAGCAACAGGCAGCGGAGTAAAGACATTCTCTGTTAACGCTGTCAACGACGGCGGCACATGGAAAGCCTGCTCATACA
>CAMYYQ010000122.1 GCA_947303535.1 uncultured Ruminococcus sp. | reverse complement strand
CATTTTCTCTTGACAAAATATACTAAATGTGATATTATATATATAAAGAAAGTTCCTCAGAGTTAGGAGGATAACATATGGACGAGCAGGAGAATAGTATTCAGATCAAAGAAAAAATCAAGGGCTTTACCCTTATAGAGCTTATAGTTGTTATCTGTATAATCAGTGTTCTTGCAGCAATGCTTGTTCCGAGTATAATGGGATATATAGAGCTTGCGAGGAACAGAGCTGATGTAAGTGCTGCCGATGTTGTATGTAAAGCTATACAGGTCGAATGTGCTATGGACACTGATAAGATAGAGTCATTTACAAGAAATCCCTGGAAATCAGGTGTTAATGCAGACGGCACTAAATATGCAGCAGACGATCACGGCTATGTTTATGTAGATCATAATGAAGTCCGTGTGAGCAGCTATGCTATTGCAAAGATACTTGAACAAAACGGGTACATCAAATCAGCAGGAGAAAATAAAGGTGAAATAAAAGAGTATAAGTTCACAAAGGATCAGTGCAACGGACTTATATGCAAGTCGAGAAAGAAATGGTATCGTTTCCAGATAAATATCAATTACCGAGACGGTGAGATACACTTTACTTATTCGGCTAATTCCAAAGACGGAGAACGATATAATACATCAGGTCAGAGCAGCGGAACTAATCTTCACGATCAGAAGGCATCTGAGATATTTGCAGGTATGATCGGCGGTGAAGCTGACGATATCGTTTCTCTTCCAAAATTATAATCGCCCCCACTCCATTTATATAAAGCCCCCTAATTTATATAAGCAAAAAAACACGCCTTTGCGTGTTTTTTTGTTTGTATCAGAATTTTCCTATGCTTACAAGCTGTGCGGTGAACATCTTGCATTTGGGGCAGAATGTTATTGAACCCCGTGTCTTTCTGAGAAGTGTGGAATGACATCCGGGACATTCATGTCTGAATTCGATAGTCAAAGTAAAATCTTTCTGATTAAGGGACATTTCCTTGGCTATCTGTACAGAAAACTGTCTGCACTCCATACACTGATAGAGGTCTGTATCGCAGTTGACATACATCTTTTCCCGTTCATTTTTTATGAGCTGCCTTACGGTCTCACCGTATTTTCCGTAAAGAGCGGCACTGCGCAGTTCTTCTTCTGCTTCTTCGGTCCTCTTTTTATAGTCTTTTGTCATAAGTCTGCCGCCAACGAAGAATTCTTCTTCGTATCCACATTCGTCGCATTTATACTTGTAAGATGTTCCCATAGTCACCGCTCCTTTCGTATTATATTTTATATTAACACAAGTCGGTAAAAAAATCAAGTATAATATAGCGATACCTTTGGCTAAATAGGTATTTTAAGCTGTTTTTATGTCGAATTTTTATCAAATTCATAGATTTGTATTATTATCTATTGACTTTCTTAAAAATAGTATGCTATAATGTGATTATAAATTTATATGGGGGTATATGTATGGTTATAAGACATATAAATGAAAAAGATGACTTTTCCGCTGTCAGAAATATATACGAAAAGAGCTGGCAGTTCGCATATAAAGGGATAGTACCGCAGGATTATCTTGACAATATACCGAAAGATAAATGGGGCGGCAATATCCTTAAAAACGGCAGAACGGAAATAGGCGTTTTTGAAGATGACAAGATCGTAGGTACTGCAAGCTTCTGTCCCTCACGCTGGGAGAAATTCAGCAGCTGCGGCGAGATAGTTACTATTTATCTGCTGCCTGAGTATATCGGCAAGGGAATAGGCTCTGAACTGCTCAAAGCCTGCATTGCGGAGCTGGAGCTTCTTGGCTTTACGTCAATACTCATATGGGTGCTTGAGGATAACTACAGAGCTCGTCATTTTTATGAGAAGCACGGCTTTGTAAATACGGAAGATCACATGAGCTCCGTTATCGGCGGTAAGGAGCTTCAGGAAGTAATGTATATCAGAAGAAAATGATGTATCCTTTGAGAGAGCTTACAATGACGTTTACGGCACGTTTAGTTATAAGGGTATAATTTCTGCTGATATGCTCCTCTGAGCCGTTCCTGATGATTTTAAAGGCTGTCAGACGGTGATGATGCTGTAGCATGAAAATGATGATTTGGCAGGCATTTATATGCTGTTATAGGGACAATTGTGAATGAGATGTTAACAAAATTTGCATTTCACGCACAAAAACAACATTTCGCGCTTTATATATTGCTTTTGTCACGAATATGTATTATCATTAATATGTTGCTTGTGATGAGTACAAAGGGCAAAATGAGAATGAATGACATAATGGCTTTCATAGATTTAGTCCCTATTCGTACAGACACTGCTCCCTCAGTGTTTGTGCGTTTATATTGCACACAAAAAGAGCAGTTCTTCCCGAACTGCTCTTTTGCTTTATCTGTTTACTGCCTGTGCTATGGACTCGACCTTTTCGAGGCTCTTTGTTGCGGGTATAGCTGACAGGATAGCTATGATGATGTTGAATACCAGTGAAAGGACAACTACTATGATTATAGGCACGATCACCGTGCTAAGCTTGTAGCTCCATACAGGTATGAAAATCAGAACGCCGAGGATAGTGCCGACTATTGCAGCGGTAGCTGAGAACATGATAGTTTCCATGAGTACGCTTTTGCGGAGCTGCTTTCGCGTCATGCCTACGCTTCTCAGCATCATAAGCTCGCGGCTTCTGTTGAGTACGCTGGTGTTTACTGAGTTCACCATTGAGAGTATACCAACCAGCCATATGGATATGAGGAAGGCGAGAACTATCTTTACGATAGCATTGGCAAAAGAAGTAAGACCTGTTCCTGCGAAATAATTGTCCATTGTCATATAGATACTGTGTTTCGAGCTGAATTCGTCTACTATTTTCTTTGCTTCATCATATTGCTGAGGTGAGGCTTTCAGCTTGATATAGTAATATGCGTTGAAGTCTGATGTGTTTTCAATAGGTATGAGTATAGTATTGTTATAGCCCTTTTCCATTTTGCTTCTTACAGTACCGATAAACTTCATTTCTGTATCCGTACCTACGAATTTGATAGTCGATTCTTTTTGTACAGCATTAAATTCACGGCTATCTTTGTCTTTATAGTTTTTGAAAACGGACTTAGATGCAACAAGCTCATCATAGCTCATGCCTGTAAGCTCGTCAAGCTTTGCGGCTTCATATTCGTAACGGTTGACAGATTCTATACGCGCTCTTCTGGAGTTTTCACCCGGATTGAGGAAAGTACCTGATATGAGCATAGGGTCGGCATCATTTGAATATGTGAACGTCCTTTCGCCGTAGATCTCTATACTGATTTTTTCAAATATATTCTTGTCGCCGAATGTGTTTTTTATAGTGGCAACAGGATCTTTATCAGCTTCACCGTAATATTCATCTATCCAGAAATCGTATACTTCATCATTATTGATATCTTTCATTTCCCTATAGGTGTTTATGGCAATAAGAGACGAGAATGTGAACATGAGCACACCGAGTCCCATTGTGATAGTGGAAACGATGAAACGGCTCTTTGCTGCGCCTATATTCTTGCGAGTGTAGCGGCGCAGGAATTTTTTTGAGCTGAGATCAAGCTTGGATTTTGATTTTTTTAGCTTTTTCTTTCCGCGCTTTGGCTTGCCGAAATTGAGAGCTTCGGCAGGCGAGAGCTTTCTTGCTGCCCACATTGCCGATGTGTAAGCTGAGATAAGTACAGCTATGAGGCATAGGAATATTGCAAGTCCGATAAATGCAGGCTTTGCCGAGAATTCAAACATGGAAAATCCGATATTCTTAAAGGAATTCACTGACGAGCGGCATATGAGCAATGCGGTTATTATGCCTAAAGGTATGGCTGTGAAGATGTAGAATATGGCTTCTGTCATAACTACTGTTGCTACTTGCAGTTTTGAAGCTCCCATGACGCGGAGTGCGGCGAAGTGAGTGCTTCGCTCCTGTACAGCCATTTCAAAGGCGTTGTCGATGACAAATCTTGCTATGAACCACGCTATAAGAAGAACTATCAGTCCCGGTACAACAAAGCTTGGGATAATACTGCTTATGGCATCTGAGCTTTTCCATTCAAGGGCAAGGAGCATGGTATTTGTAGGAACGCCGTATTCTGCTTTGTCATAGAAATCCCTGTTATAGTCAAAGCCCAAATCTGTGAAAAGCTTCTTTACAGCGTCGTCAAAGTCTATGTTATCGGTGATACGGATATTCATTTCTTTCATATCATCGCCATTATATATTACATCGGGATTTTTTTCGGATATTTCCGCAAAGCTGAGCTTTTCGCCGCTTGTATTCAATATGTCGATGAATTTCTCCGTTGAGCGCAGTACATCCGTGAAGCCTGCTATCTTTATGGTGTACTCAACGGGTTCGCCGTAGGTTATATCGATTATAGGAGCATCATCGAGGTAGATACCCTTGTGATTTGCAAGTAAGCCGCTTATTTTGGCTTTGCTTGCTTTACTTTTCATTTCTTCCGAAAGCTCTTCGTATTCCTCATCGTAAGATGTGTATTCTGTACCGTATTTTTCTTTCAGCTCGGAACGTATTTCTTTCATTATCTGCGAGCTTTCATCGTATTTTCCGTTAGCAGGACATATAGTAAAGGTAACTGTGTCGCCCTCTTTGTAGCCCATATCCTCGAATATCCTTGATACATAGATACCCTCGCTTTTGTTCATAGAAACTGCTCCGTCTGTTTCATAATGGCTTATGAGTTCAGCATTTCCGTCACAGGTGGTTATAGCTGCATTTCTGATCCTATGGCTTGTTTTGCCGTCGGATATTTCAAAGAAATTTGCTCCTAAGCTCTCTGAATCAAAAGAAATGAATTCGGAATTATAATAGCAGTAATCGTCCACAGAGGGGTGACCTTTTACAGTCTCCATAGCTTTTTCGGGATCTTGTGTATGTTCTATCCAGTTTTCAACGTCAAGCTCCCACGAGCCGTTCTCGTCTATTTCATAGTTGAGCAGGGTAGTGAAGATACTGCTTCCGTATGCGCAGACTGTTGCAAGAATAAATGCCGAAAGGGTTATGCACATGAATGTGAGGATAGTGCGGAGCTTTTGTCGGCGGATATATTTCAGTGACAGTGCAATAAGATGTTTCATATCGTCACCTCCTTATTTCGAGAGGACTCCGTCTGTGATGCGGCAGATACGGTCTGCCTGAGCAGCTATGCTGCCGTCATGGGTTATGAGTATGAGAGTCTGATTGTACTTCTT
>CAMYYQ010000121.1 GCA_947303535.1 uncultured Ruminococcus sp. | reverse complement strand
GCCGAAAGCATCTTCACCGACCTGAGATACGCTCTTCGGGATATTTATCTGCTTCAGCTCCTCACAGGCGAGAAAAGCTTCCTTGCCTATGGTCTTGAGTCCCTCAGTAAGCACTACCTTATTCAGCTTCATACAATAAGCGAAAGCAAGCTCGTCAATTAATTCAAGAGAAGCAGGCAGGTCGGCGGTCTCAAGTCCCATATCGAACATGAACGCACCGAAACCGATGCTTTTGAGTCCGTCAGCGAAGTCTGTTTTCTTGATAGATGAGCAGTTCCTGAACGCTTCATCTTCGATATATACCAGCGAAGAGGGCAGGAACAGATCAGTTATCTGGGAGCAGGTGGAAAACGCACCGCTCTTGACAGTGTTGACGCCGTCAGGAATGACCACATCGCCGCTTATATTGGTTGAAGCACGGTAGATAAAGTGCTTGTCCTTATCCATGAGCATATTGTTTTCATAGATGAAATTGCTGTTTGCGGAAGCATCTATATCATTTATGGAGAACCAGCAGCCCATAGCATTGTCGTTTATTTCTTTAAGCGAAGCAGGCAGACGGAATGAACTTATCTTGCCGCACTGATAAAATGCATAGTCGCCAAAAGAGGTTATGGAATCGGGAAGCTCCACATTTTCAAGATTATCGCAGAGTGCGAATGTAAACGGAGCAACTTCCGTAAGTGTATCAGGCAGCTTTACGCTTTCGAGAGAACTGCATGAGAAGAATGCATAGTCGCCGAGAGTTGTCAGCTTTTTCGGCAGAGTAACTGATTTGAGCGAAGCACAGCCGTAAAAAGCTCTTGGTTCAATGGTAGTGATAGTGTCGGGGATATCAAGAGAGGTACTTGCAGTGCAGTTTAAAAATGCGCCCTCACCGATCTCGGTTACAGCAGTACCGTTTCGCATTGAAGGTATCGAGTCTATGATAGTAGCTGTACACTGCTTTATCTTGTAGGTCTTGTCGTCTTTGAGCTCGTAGACAAAAGAACCGTCAGTAAGCTCGTCCTGAGCGTTCTGCAAATTATCGGCAGCGGCGCTGAACGGTATACTGCATAATGTCATAAAGCCTGCTGCGACTACAGCGGCAGCCTTTTTTATATCAATCCTCATCGGATACTTCCTCCTCATCGTCGTCCTTATATTCTTCATCATCTGCATCTTCGTCCTCGTCAGCTTCTTCCTCCTGCTTTTTGCTGCGGAGTTCAGCAGCCTTTTCTTTTCTTCTTGCTTTATCAGCGGCAGCCTTTTTCTTTTTTACGCCCTTGCCGATAAGTATACCAAGGACTGTGAGTACAGCTGCGCTTATGATGCCGATGAGCGCGTAAAGGAAGCGTGTATCCATGTTCTTTCCGAACACTTCCGTTGTATTGACAATGACCTCTATGCCATTGTTTTTAGCGTATTTATAAGCCTCTGAGTTTTCGGGAGCATAGAGCTTGAAGCCCTCAACGATGATATCCTTGCTTGTATCCGAGTCCTCAGAGTCCTCAGAGTCCTCAGAGGTGTTAGTATCAGCATCGGAAGAATGGTCTTTGCAGTATCCGAATGCGCAGGTACCGATAGTTTTGAGGTTTTCGTAAAGTCTGAGGCTTTTCAGTGAAGTACAGTTATAAAAAGCGTCAGCGTCCATAAGAGTGAGCTTTTCTGAGACCTCAACTGAACTGAGGTTTGAACAGCCCTCAAATGCGTATGTGAGTATTCTTTCAACATTTGACATTTTTACGTTTTTGAGGTTTTTATTGTTGAGGAAAGCAGATATGCCTATCTCCTTTACGCTGTCGGGAACAGTGAAGCTGTCGCCCGATTTGTTTGCAGGGTAGCAGAGGAGAGATGACTTGTCCTTAGAGTAGAGTATGCCGTCCTTTGAACTGTAATTTCCGTCGCCCTCGCCTATGCTTATTTCTTCAAGCAATGGGCAGTATACGAATGGTTCATCGTCCTGCCATTCTTTCAGGCAGCCTGCGGCTGTTATTTTTTTCAGTGCGCCGCAGCCGCTGAAAACAGCCTGTCCTATAGTCTCAGCGCCCTTGAATTCGATAGTTTCAAGCTTTGCACATTCAGCAAAGGCAGCCTGACCTATTTTCTTTACACTTTCGGGTATAACGAGATTTTTGAGCTCGGGACATTGCAGGAAAGCACTTTCTCTTATTTCATTGACCGTATCGGGCAGGATTATCTCCTCAGCCTGACAAGGTGTGAAGCAGCCCGGGTATACAACAGTTATTGTATGTCCGTCTATTTCCGAGGGCACTGTAACGGTCTTGTCCGCAGCTCTGCATGAGTCGCCCGAACTGATAGTTTCAAGGTCGAGGAGCTCTTTTTCCTGAGTGTACTGCTCACGGGTAAGGAAAGTGAAGTCGTTTTTATAATCATAGTCGGTATCGGAGTCAGTGGAATATTTATAAGCCGCACCGCCTGTTTTTCCGACTAAGGTGAAGTCGTTCATAGGTATGATACCGCCGTATTCAGATGAACGGTATCCGAAAGCGGAATAGCCTATATCCTGCACAGAATCGGGGATAATTATGGTATCAAGTCCTGTGTCGACGAAGGCATACTGTCCGATAGATGTGAGCGACTCGGGGAGCGTTATATCCTCAAGAAGGCTGCATCCTGAAAAAGCACCGCCGCCGATAGCTTCAAGAGTATCGGGGAGAAGTATCTCCTCCATGATGCTGCAATGTGAAAAGGCATAGTTAGGAATAGCCTTTATGACAGTCTTGCTCAGGTCAACGGATTTGATATATATCATGTCGCCGAATGCGAAAGCACCTATTGTTTCGAGAGAAGTCGGAAAGCTTACAGAGCTGAGCGGTGTATTGTACAGCGAAGCAAATCCGATAGTAGTAACTCCTTCGGGGATAGTATAGCTGTCGCCCTCCTTGCGGCAGGGATAACAGATAAGAGCTGTTTTGTCCTTGCTGTAAAGAACTCCGTCAACAGAAGTATACTCGGCATTTCCGCTGTCTACCTTTATCTCCTTGAGCTTGGTGCAGTACATAAAAGGGTTGTCTGAGGAGATATACTCGATAGAAGCAGGTATAGTAACGGTAGTGTACGGATTGCTTTCATGGTCTTGTCCGAGTGCGGTCTTACCAAGCTCTGTTACTTTTTTGCCTTCGATAGTATCAGGTATAACGAGAGACTCCGCAGTGCTGGTGCAGTCCTCGATACAGATATTTCCCTCGGAAGTAAGAGAATACTTGAAATCGCCGCTGGTCTTGAGATCCTCTTCCTCAGCAGCGGTTGTTATTTCGGTACCATCATCTGCCTCAACAGATGCACCGTCAATAGCTGCATAAGAGATTACAGGTGAAGCCGCAGATGAAGCGCAGAGTATAAGACCTGCGATAAAAGCGGCAGTTTTTTTACAGTTAAACATAAATATTACCCTCTCATTATTTATGCGGCATAAAGCCGTTGATTCCTATTATGATATACGAACATTATATCATAATATTGCAAGTATTTCAATGAATTTCACTCAGTTTTCGCATTTAGAGGCGGATATTTCAGATATTGTCCACATTTCCGTTCAGTATTTCCCTGAGAACAGTTTTAAGGGCTGATATGCTGAAAAAGGACTCGTCTGCGAAAAGTTCAAGGAGCTTTTCCATATTTTCCTCGCAGTATTCCGTCTCTTTTGAGTAGTTTTTAGCTATTTCGGCATATTCCGAAAGGCTTGGCTCAGTCCTGTTCAGTGCTGAATATCTGAACAGGCAGCCAATAACGATGATGCTTACTGCGGCGAATTTGGCATATCCCAGTATTTCGCCGTCATAAACGCTTTTCATCAGGTAGCGGAACAGGAGATACTGAGCTATCCTGCGGAGATATATGTCAGCAGAGCTGTTATGCGCAGGAAGGCAGTGCAGATTCTCGGTGCAGTCCTTTATGTATGGAAGCCATTTTTCGTCAATTGGTTCAAGCTCACCGAAACAGCCGAAAATACGGCTAAGATCATGGGCGCAGGCTTCTGTATTGTTATCGGGGAATGGCATATCAATGCTTTCCTGTGCATCTGCGGCAATATCGAGGATATCTGAAATCGCATCTGCAAGGGGAATATCCTCATCACCGAGGACACGGAACATATCGCTCCTTGCGGATAATATAAGCTCGAAAAGCTCCTCGTCATAGTCGCCTGCGGCTTCTTCATAGGGGATATCAGTTTCCGAAAGTGCGAACGGACGGGAGAGTATGAGCTCGGCGGAAGCTTCGCAGCAAAGCCCTGTGCCGCCCTCTTTTAGCCCCTCGAACCACTCGAAGTACCGCGGGTGGTCTGAGCATATGCGGCACAGCTTGTCCTCGCCAAGCTCGGTATAGATATCGCATAGTCCCTCCTTATTCAGAAATGGACAGCGTTCATCTTCTGTGAGAACGAAGCAGCCGTCGCGGATATTGTCTCTGAGCCTTTTGCCGAATTCGCCGCCTACGCTTTCATAATACCGCGCAGTATCGGTGTCTATATCTATTTCCCAGCCCTTGCAGCAGCTGTCCCTGCATTTTCCTGCGATGCAGCGGAAGTCCTTGCAGTATTCGGGAGTCCTGTATATCATATTGATTCTCCTTTAAGGCAATAGTAAAGGGACTGAAGTCAGTCCCTTACGTTTTCGATAAATTCTGTTTTGCTGTGCTTGATTATCTCAGCTCTGTTGAACTCCTCGGGAGTAATGAAAGTAGGTACTATCTCGTGGAGCTGTTCAACTACCAGATCGCAGAGGTTTTCGTTAGCAGCATTGCGCAGCCTTCTGAGCTTTCTGATGAAGTCTTCTTCGTCAAGCTCTATCTGCTGACCGATAAAGATAAGCTCGTTTGAGGTCTTTCTGAGCCCCTCCTCGTTCATGAGCAGCTCTTCGCGGAGCTTTTCGCCCGGACGGAGACCTGTAAACTTTATCTCAACATCTTTATACGGTTCTTTTCCGTACATACGTATAAGGTTTTCAGCCAGTTTTACGATGTGTACGGGCTTGCCCATATCAAGCACGAATATCTCTCCGCCGTGAGCTATTGCAGCGGCTTCGAGGACGAGGCTTACAGCCTCGGGTATGGTCATAAAGTATCTTATGACATCGGGGTGAGTTACAGTAACAGGCTTGCCCTGCTCTATCTGCTTTTTGAAGAGCGGTATTACAGAGCCGTTAGAGCCGAGAACGTTTCCGAAACGTGTCGTTACGAACTCGGTAGAGCCGTCTTTCTGCTGTGAGAGGTACTGTAGAATCATTTCGCAGCAGCGCTATG
>CAMYYQ010000120.1 GCA_947303535.1 uncultured Ruminococcus sp. | reverse complement strand
TGGTAATAGTATAGTAGTTAATATATTTCAAGAATTAATAAAAAATTTAATAAATACAAAGATATTTGAGGAAGAATCAAATTATGCTATAAATTCTCCAAGAATAAGATTAGCTACATTATTATGTCTTTGATAATATTATCATTAAGATACTTGCTGTCGATAGCTAAAGGCAAATTCTCATAATCAACAAATGTTGAATCGGTGATATGATCTGTATTCATTATGATATCATTTATCTTTTCAGGAGAAAAATCCGTGGTATTGCTTACACTGTACATTGAATATGTATAATCCATACCCATAGTATCATGTGTTTCCTTGACTGCGTTAACAAGATAAGCAGTAAAGGAATAAGCAGATATAAACAGAACTATACTCATAAACAGACTGATAATAGTCGCGCGATACTTCTTTTTGCTGCGTTTGAAATATTTATGAGCCAGTATACCTGGAAGTCCGAATATTTTTGCAATAAGCTTAGGTGTTTTGATGTATTTTTTCTGTGTTATATCCGAATTCTGCCTGATAGCTTCAACAGCAGATATCTTGGTCGCTCTTTTTGAAGGTATCCACGCAGATACAGATATTGTGATAAAAGCGATGATACAGGCAGCGAGTATGGCAACAGGTGAAATACATACACGCAATGGTTCGGTATAGCTGTTATTTGAAAAAGCAACAAATCTGCTCCCTATAGCAAGGAAGGTTATCCACATACCTGCAATTCCAACGATTATACCAATAGGGATACCGATAATGCCTAATGCCAATGCCTCAAATCTGACCATTTTTTTCAGCTGCTTCTTTGTAGCACCAATTGAAGAAAGCAGACCGAACTGCTTTGTTCTTTCCGCAACGGAAATAGAAAAAGCATTATATATGAGCATTATAGAACCAAACATAATAAGTCCTATGATTATAGCTGCCAATCCGAAAAATACACTGTAGAAGCTGTCATATTTTGATACACCTGAAAGCAGAAGCACATCACTGTGAGTTCTTCCGCCGATTTCGTTATTCTTTATAAAGTCATATATATCCCTGCCATGATTCATGCGGTAGTATACATTGACTTCCGTATTCTCATCTATATCATCAGCAACAGTATGTGCTGTATATCAGGGAGCAAAATACTGCTCAATATCAGGACGCTCATATGTACCTACAATTGTATACTCTATTGTTTCCTTTACATCAATGTATTCAGATCTAAAAAACATATTGTCATTAGCGTCAAAATCATAGACAGGACTGTTCTGAGTAAGAACAACACTGTCATCATAATTAGCAGCATTTTCTTCTGTATCTATATCAGATTCAGCCATCTGCTCAGCGTCGATCTTTCTGTCGCCGACTTCAAGAGTTAACTTATCGCCGGTTTTATAATCAACTCCGCCATTGTCATAAAGATGTTCCGGGATCAGGAGCTCATTTCTGTTCTCGGGCATACGTCCGGATGTAAGATGAACAGGGATAAGACCGTCCATTTCCTCTTCAAAGCCGCATATATAAAGATAAGGCTTGTAGTCATTTGTGCTGCCGATATTGGCATATCCGATATAACTCAGACAGCCTGCTGCTTCGACCTTGTCGGAGCTTTTTATTTTATTATACGTCTCCACATCACTGCCATTTACAAGTCCATGCCACTTTCCTTCGGTATACTCGTAATAATTGACAGCATATCTCTGAACGGAAGCGATAGAAGTAGTCACCGCGCAGATAAGAGCAGTTGAAAGTATGATACCGATAATTGTTACGATAGTTCTTGTTCTGTTCTTTTTCAGTGACTGTACTGTTACTTTACTGAATATATTCATTTGCGTATCACCTCGTCACGAGTGATCTTGCCATCTTCAATAGCAATTATCCTGTCAGCCTGCAGCGCGATATTCTCATCGTGAGTAATAATAATAAGAGTCTGATCGTATTTCTGGTTAGAGAGCTTCAGCAGTTCAACTATCTCCTGACTGTTCTTGCTGTCAAGATTTCCTGTAGGTTCATCAGCAAGAACGACAGCAGGAGCATTCATAAGTGCTCTTCCGATAGACACACGCTGCTGCTGACCGCCTGAAAGCTGATTGGGAAGATGTTCCTCACGGCCGTTAAGTTTCAGAGTCTCAATAAGCTCTTTCAGACGTTTATCGTTTACCTTCTGACCGTCCATAAGAACAGGAAGAGTAATATTCTCTGTCACATTCAGTACAGGGATAAGATTGTAGAACTGATAAATGAGTCCCACCTGTCTGCGTCTGAAGATCGCAAGCTGCTCATCATTCTGAGAATAGACATCATTTCCGTCCATGAACACCTTACCCGAAGTAGGCTTGTCAACACCTCCGAGGATATGGAGCAGAGTTGATTTGCCCGAACCAGAAGGACCGATTATTGCAACAAATTCACCTTTTTCAACTGAGAAGCTTACATTGTCAAGCGCACGGACTTCATTTTCGCCGCTTCCGTAAGTCTTGCACAGATTTTCAACTTTTAATATTTCCATATAGACACACCCTTTCTGAGTTTCTGAATATATTCTAACACGTCAAGATGACTATTCAGTGACTTGAAAATAACAAATCCGTCACAAAAGAAAAAGGCAGGAACACCTGCCTTAAACCGCACCTTTATAGATCCTGATAGTAAACATTGCACCGCCGCTGTAATTCTCGGCTTTAAGAGTACCGTTCTGTCCCGTGATTATCATACGTGCAAGCGCAAGACCGATACCGAAACCGCCCTTGTCCTCAGAAGCTTTTCCTTTATAGAAGCGTTCAAAGATATGCGGAAGGTCCTCAGGGGCTATACCGCTTCCGCTGTCAGTTATGACTATTTCCGAATAAAGCGGATTTTCGCTGCCAACGACCTTTATTGTACCGCCGTCGGGAGTATGCTCCATACAGTTCTTAACAATATTTCCGATAGCTTCACAGCTCCATGCTATGTCACATTCAAGCTCACCGTCTGCCTCGACCACAAGCTCCTGACAATGCAGTTCGATAGGTACTCTTACAGGCATACAAGCCTTATCGAGAAGCTGCTGCATGGTTATTTTTTCTCCGTGGAATTTTACTGTACCAGCATCTATTTTTGACATTTTCAGAAGAGCATTGATGAGCCAGTCGATACGTGAAAGGAGTCCGTAAAGCTTATGGACCGTCTGTTCGCGCTTCTCGAATGTAATATCAGGCTCGGACAGCATTGAAACAAGGATATTTATAGAAGTGAGAGGAGTTCTTATCTGATGCGAGACATCAGCGAGAAAATCCGCAAGATATATTTTGTCCTCAGTAAGTTTAGACTGCTGTTCACGAAGTCTTACCGTCATTTTATGTATCTCACTCTGAAGCAGAGCAAGCTCGCCTTCATTGTAATCATCAAGGCAAATATTCTCATTTTCATGAAGTATCCTGTCAATATGGGAAGTGAGCTGTGATATCTTTCTGTATCTGAAATAAACTGTAAAAAAGTGAACGGCAGTAAATCCGCCGCACAGTAAGATCACAGGTATAAGAAATCTGTCATCATAGATCCATACAGCAATAACAGCCGCAAGCGATAGAATGAGGAAAGCAATGACAGAACGATAAACTTCAATATTTCTCAAAAGCTTCATCATATGTCAACTCTGTACCCCATACCTCTGACTGTCTTTATAATAGTCGGATTCTGCGGATCGTCCTCTATCTTTTCTCTCAGGCGCTTTATATATACAGTAAGCGTATTATCATTGACAAATTCACCTGCTATATCCCATATCGACTCAAGCAGCTTAGTACGGGTCATAACAGCACCTCTGTTGTTTATGAATACAAGGAGCAGTCTGTATTCAAGAGCTGAAAGGAAAAGGTCTTTACCGTTTTTGCTTGCAGTACCCTTAACAGTATCCACAAGCACATCTCCGAGCTGAGTAACAGTGCCTGTACTTCCAGTAAGTCTTAGGATATTCTTGATACGCGACACCAGCTCACGTGGGCGGAACGGCTTGGCTATATAGTCATCTGCACCGAGATCAAAGCCAGTAACGGTACTGAATTCATCACCCGAAGCAGTAAGGAAAATAACAGGTATACAGGTATTTGATTTTATAGCCGAGCATACAGCAAAGCCGTTTCCCTCAGCAAGAGAAACATCAAGAAGTACAAGATCAAAAGGTTCGTTTTCAACCATTTCAAGTGCCTTTGTCTGTCCATTCGCGTTTTTTACGCTGAAACCTTCTCCCGAAAGGTATTCCGTCAGGTTTGCGATTATTTCCTTATCATCTTCTACAAGCAATATTTTATTCAAGTCACCACAACTCCGTTCAAATAAACTTAACAATTGTATTATAGCATATAAGTTTTGAAAAAGCAACAATCGCGGCGTAACAGTTCATGTTCAGTGATATTTTGACGCGAAAAAGGGTGCAGCGTCACGCTGCTTATAGCATACTATAAAAAAATATCAAGAAACAAAAAACAGCACTTAAAGTGCTGCTTTTCCTTTATCTTTTTTTAACGGTGAAATATTCACGATAATGATACCTGCGGCAACAAGAAGAAGCGCAGCCGCTACTTTAAACGGACCTGCTTCACTTTTCTCGGACAATAGCAGATACGAGAGTATTACGCCGAAAACCGGATTCATAAAACCGAAGACCGATATCATAGAAACGGGATTATGTTTGAGCAGTACACCCCATATCGAAAAGGCAGCCGCCGAAACGAATGCAAGATAAACAAGCATAAGAACTGCCTTTGTATTAGTGACAGTTACCCTTCCTCCTGCAACAAGACCGACAACCGTCATAAACACACCGCCTATAACGAACTGCCAGCCACTGAGCAGCACCGTATCCTCTGAGCGTGAATAGCGTTTGATAAGACCTGCCGAAAACGCATAGGACAGGGCTGACAAGAACACGAATCCCTCACCCGTAAATCTGAAACCTCCGCCTATACCGCTGAGGTTAATAAGAACTACTCCCGAAAAACCGATGAGACAGCCTGCTATTTTACGTAAAGTGAGCTTCTCAGTACGAAAGACCAGAGCAGCCACAATAATAGACAGAAACACATTTGAAGCCGTAATGACCGAGCTTTTCATACCTGTGCTCCTTGTAAGCCCGATATAGAAAAAAGTATATTGCAGTATAGTCTGAAAAAGTGACAGCTTTGCAGCTTTAGGAAATGAACTTTTTTTCGGGATAAGAGGCTTTCGCTCAATGATACTGCCGATAACAAGTGCAAGTATACCTGCAAGAGTAAATCTCA
>CAMYYQ010000119.1 GCA_947303535.1 uncultured Ruminococcus sp. | reverse complement strand
TATGAATGCTGCAAGGGCAGGGAAGAACGCGCTGTGCATACTTACGGTATCTGACTGTCCGCTGAAAGGATTATCCACAACTGCGGAGGAGAGACAGACCACTTTCCGCGACATGATGGAGATAGCTCTTGAGACAGCTTATGCAATGAAATAATTTTAGGTAAATTTAAGATAACTTTAAGATTATTTTAAGGTTGGATTGTTATATTATTAGTGGATTAAGTAATCCCCCAATTCCCCTTCTATATTTATTCATTTCATTTTTCTTGGCTATGCTTCGTGCATAGCTTTTTACTTTATATGGAAAAATAAGCAAAACAA
Source organism: uncultured Ruminococcus sp. (assembly GCA_947303535.1). The sequence goes on along the minus strand of CAMYYQ010000119.1, from coordinate 4,972 downwards.
AAAACGCAGCGGTTCCGGTGCTAACGAAACTGCTGCGTCTTTTCATGGGGAAAGGGAAGAGGCTCAATCCTCGGTGGTCTTTCTTGATTTTTTGAATCTGGACTTCTGACCGAAGTTCAGAGATATCGTGAGTATCTTGTCTGATTTGAAAAGCTTTAATGCAAAGAACATCACGATAAGGAATATTACGAACTGATAACCTAAACCAAGCCAGAACTCTGTAATGTTTCCGAACATAAGGTTTGGTATCGCGGTAAATGTGTGAGTAAAAGGTATCGCATACACGATAAGCTTTGCTGCTAATGGAAGTGAATTCACATCTGTGAATACAGATATGAGCCACGGTATCATTACCATCATCATTATCGGCAGGAGCATTGTCTGTGCTGACTTTGAGTCGTTGACAAGTGCGCCGAGGATAATTGATATCGCAAGGCATATCATAATTGTAAGGAAGAGCTGAACTCCCACCATTGCATAATCTATAGCAGAAAGGTTGAGTCCAAGCTGTCTGAAAGCTTCATCTGCGGATAAGGTTTTGGTAACTGCCTCTGTTATTCCGAGGTCGCTTGTGACAGCACTTGTCATTCCTTTGGTGTATGTTGAGAAGCCAAACATCATTACGCCTGCATTTATGAGAGCAACTATTGCTGCTGCAAGCATTTTGGCTGTTATAACAGATCCTCGTGTTACAGGGGTAGAAAGGAGAGTTTCGAGGGTCTTGTCTATCTTTTCGTTTGATATCGAAGCGATGAGCGACTGTGAAGTAAGCATCAGGAGCACGAGAACGATGACAGGAAGTAACATATTCTGTGTTGATATCTTACCCAGTATAGTGCTGCTGGCTATCTTTGCCGACCTGTCGCCTACAACTGTATGATCTTCTACACTGAGCGGTGCTTCGATGATCTTGAGGTTTTCTTCCGAAACTCCCTGCTGATCTGCAAGCTCAAAAGAGATATACGAATTTATAAGAGAAGTCGTACCATCTGTACCGCCTGTAGTTAAGCTGCTGAATGTTGAAGCAGACTTTATCTTTTTTACAGATATCACCGAGGGCTTTTTGCCGTTTTCAAGTTCTTCGGTAAAGCCTTTCGGGATAACTACATAGCTTTTTATATCGCTGTCTTTCAATGCAGCTGCATAATCATCATTTGTGACTGATACAACGGTTACATTTGAACCTTTCTCCTTGAAAGACTCTATCATAGTCTTTGTGTAGTCTGTATCATCAAGGTCGCAGATATTGATCTTTGGATTGACCGCTTCATCTGCCATCTCTTTTGTTACCGACTGCATGACATTACCCATTATCATGAATATTGCCAGTGAGAATATCAAAGAGAATATCATCTGAGCGTTTATAAGCTCGGAAAGTTCTTTTTTCAGGAGGTTAATGAACTTCATTCTCATTCACCACCCTTTCAAATACTTCCTCAAGATTAGGAGCGTTATAGCGTTCCTTGAGTTCGTCTGTACGGCCTGTTACCATGAGATGTCCCTTTGAGACTATACCCACACGGTCGGAAACGAATTCGATCTCGAGCATATTGTGTGATGAGAGAAGGAAGGACATTCCCTCTTCCTCGGCGAGTTTTTTTATCATCTTGCGTATCTCGATAGCGTTGAGTACGTCAAGACCGCTTGTAGGCTCGTCGAATATTGCAAGCCTGGGCTTTGTCATTACAGCCCTTGAAAGCAGAAGCTTGCGTATCATTCCTCGGCTGTAGCTTCCAATCTTATCGTTGAGCCTGTCGCCGAGTCCGCAGATATTTTTCGCACGTTCCACACAGGAATTTATCCCGTCGATGTCTGATGTGAAAAGACCTGCCATGAATCTCAGGTATTTTATACCTGTCATTTGCTTATATGCACCTGCTTCGTCGGGGAGGTAAGTGATACATTCCCTGACCTTTTCAGGAGCTTTTATAATGCTGTGACCTGCCACGACAGCATCGCCGTCGGTAGGCTTCAGCAGAGTTGAAATCATTCTTATAGTAGTAGTCTTGCCTGCACCATTAGGTCCGATGAGAGCAAATATCTCACCTTCACCTATTTCAAAGGATATCTTGTCAACAGCAAGGACTTTGGTGTACTGCTTTGACAATCCTTTTACTTCAAGAACATTTGCCAAGAATATCTCTCCTTATTAATATGGAGTCAAGTAGTGAAACTGTTACTTCTTCTACACTTGTATCATAACATAAATAGCCTCAAATGTCAATACAAAAAGTAGAATGTCGATAAGATTTTACAGTTTTTTAATAATAGTAAAATTTAGGCATTAAATTAAAACAATGAGGCAAAGTTTATTGTAACAGCTTACAGTTTCCACACGCTCTGATTGTACAATATTATTAGGGATTTTGATAATTTAGCTAAAATACTCATGGTAAAAAATATTATTATTTATACGGGCGTAAGGGATTTCTTGACATTATACGATAAATTTGTTATACTGACTTTGATAGATATATGCAATTTTGTCAGACTTGGTAAGTGTTGTCCGTGCGCATAATTCCCGACGCGGGGAGCTTGCGCTTTTTTATTTGTCAGTTTTTGAGTGGAAGGCGGTGAATAGCGGATGAAGAGGACTTTCAGAGCTGCGGCTGCGGCTTTTCTGACTTGTATTTTTGCTGTGGGAAGCTCCGTAGGAGTGCTGAAAGCGGCTGCGGAGGCTGATGAGCCGTCAGCGGCTACGGCTGCGGCAATGGCTGAGGACTATTATCACATAGATGATAAGGACATGAATATGACCACATTCAGCGAATACTACGATCTTCACTCCGCTGATGTCCGTCCCGATGATGAGATATTTATAAAAGGAAGCAGCTTCGTTTCCGCTGAGAATGGAGATATCTCTGCAGGCAGCTTCACCGACAAAAGCGGCGATACACGTAAAGACGCATTGCTGTGGAACAGCTTGTCGGGAGAGGTGACATATGATTTCGAGGTGGCTGAAAGCGGTGTATACTGCCTTGAAGCAAGCTACTGCCCAATGATATCAAGCAGCTCCTCCATAGAGCTGGAAATGGAGCTTGACGGCGAGATACCTTATGATACGGCTTCGAGACTTTATCTCGGAAGAGTCTGGGTGAATGAGAAGGATATATATACCGACAGCCGCGGAAATCAGGTAAGACCGACTCAGGTGCAGACAGAGATGTGGCAGAAGTGCTTTTTCGGCGACAGGAACGGACTTTTCAGCGAGCCGCTGTTCTTCGCACTTGAAAAAGGTGAGCACACCCTTAAACTCAGCTCGGAACGTGCAAAGCTTGCGATAGAGAGCCTATGTTTCAGAAATCCCGAGAAGCTGCCGTCCTACAGCGAGTATAAAGTCTCTGTGGGAGCAAGCGCGGCTCCCGAGAGTACTCCTTCCGCAAGCTTTAAGATAGAGGGAGAAAAGGCTGTATACAAGTCAGACCCGACTCTCTACCCAACATATGACAATACAAGCTATCTTGCATCGCCCTCAGACCCATGCAAGGTGGTATACAATACCATAGGCAGCGGCAGCTGGCGAAAGGCATTACAGTCGGCAACATGGGACATACCTGCCGATAAGGTCGGCAGCGGCGGCTGGTATAAGATAGGCATAAAGGCTCGTCAGGATCAGATACGCGGATTTTGTTCGGCAAGGCGTATCTACATCGACGGTGAAGTGCCGTGCAGTGAGCTTGACAGCGTGAAGTTCCGCTATGATACAGACTGGTCGGTGGTAAGTCCGAAAAGCGGCGGAGAAAATATCTTTGTATGGCTTGAGGGCGGCAAAGACCACACTATCACCCTTGAGGCTGTGCCCAGCGATATCAGCGAGTATCTGCGCAGACTTGAAGGCGATGTGAACGAGCTCAATACCTATTACAGAAAGGTACTGATGATAACAGGTCCTTCTCCCGATAAATACACGGATTATTACGTTCACGAGAAGATACCCGGATTAGTGGATAAATTCAGCAGCATTTCCGCGGAGCTGAAAGAAGTGCAGAAAGGCATAGAAAAGATATCCGATACCAGCGGTTCTGAGGCTGCTGCACTGGAAAATATGGCGGTAATACTGGATAAATGCGTGGACAAGCCGCTGAGGATACCGTCATATCTTTCACAGATAAAGGACGGTATAACCTCGCTTTCCGCATGGATGAGGGATAACCGCGATCAGCCTCTTGAAGTGGACTATATCGAATTCGCAACAGCCGACTGTGATTTTACAAGCTGCAAAGAAAAGCTTGGTAAGTCGCTGAAATTCGGCTTTGATGCCTTTATCGGCTCATTCTTTGAGGACTACACCACTCTTTCCGATGTTATGGGAGAGGACGCAATAGAGGTGTGGGTATCGCTGGGACGCGATCAGGCTCAGGTAGTCAAGGAAATGACGGAAAATAAGTTCACTCAGGAAACAGGCATACCTGTCTCGGTAAATCTTGTGACAGGCGGCGTAGTCGAGGCTTCACTTGCAGGAAAAGGTCCTGATGTGGCATTATTCCTCGGGGGAGAGTTTCCCGTGAATCTTGCCGCGCGTGATATGCTGGTAGATATATCGCAGTTTGACGACTATGAGGACGTAAAGCAGCGTTTTCAAAGAAACGCCATGACGCAGTACAGCTTTAACGGCGGCTGTTACGGACTGCCCATAAGTCAGAGCTTTCCCATGATGTTTTACAGGAAAGATGTGCTCACGGAGCTTGGGTATACCTCACCTCCCGAGACATGGGAAAAGCTCATAGATATGCTGCCTGCGCTGCAAAGAAATTATATGTCGGTGGGACTTGTCCTGCCGCCGAATAATATTTCCCCTGCAACGGAAACGGGACATACCTTTGCAATGCTCATGCTGCAAAAGGGCGTTAACTATTATAATAAGGAGCAGACGGCTTCAACGTTCAATTCCACAGAGGCAGTCCAGTCCTTTGAGGAATGGACGGATTTCTATACGAAATACAGCTTCGACCAGACTTTTGACGCATTCAGC
>CAMYYQ010000118.1 GCA_947303535.1 uncultured Ruminococcus sp. | reverse complement strand
ATACAGCGTCACGGCAAGATGATGCTGGTTCAGACTCCACCTGCTTACAGTCTCACCACCGAGGAACTTGACCACATATACTCCCTGCCCTATACCCGTGCTATCCACCCGTCCTACGAGGCTTTAGGCGGTGTTCCCGGTATCGAGGAAGTACGCTTCTCGATCACCCACAACCGTGGCTGCTTCGGTTACTGCAATTTCTGCTCGATCGCTCTGCATCAGGGCAGACGTATAACCGTAAGAAGCGTTGAATCGGTACTTAAAGAAGCGGAAAGAATTACTCAGATGCCCGATTTCAAGGGATATATACACGATGTTGGCGGTCCGACCGCTGATTTCCGCCGCCCGTCCTGCGATAAGCAGATAACCAAAGGACTTTGCATGGGCAAGAAGTGTCTTGCTCCAAATCCGTGCCCCGCACTTAAAGTCGATCACACGGAATATCTCTCAATGCTGAGAAAAATACGCAAGGTCAAGGGCGTGAAAAAGGTGTTTATCCGCTCGGGTATACGCTACGATTATCTCATCGAGGACAAGGACGATGAATTCATGCGCGAGCTTATCATGCACCACGTAAGCGGTCAGCTCAAAGTCGCTCCCGAACACTGTTCGGCGGTAGTCCTTGACAAAATGGGCAAGCCCCATATTGAAGCCTACAAACGCTTCCAGAAGCGTTTTTATGAAATAACAAAGGGTATGGGAAAAGAGCAATATCTCGTTCCCTATCTCATGTCCTCACACCCCGGAAGCACTCTCAATGAAGCTATCGACTTAGCTCTTTTCCTCAAGGAAAACAAGATACGCCCCGAGCAGGTGCAGGACTTCTACCCTACTCCCGGTACTATCTCAACGGCTATGTTCTATACGGAGCTCGACCCGTATACCATGGAAAAGGTGTACGTGCCGAAAACTCCCAAGGAAAAGGCTATGCAGCGAGCTCTGCTGCAATACTTCCGCCCCCAGAACAGGGAGATAGTCCTGGAAGCCCTGAAGGCCGCTGGACGGCGCGACCTCATAGGCTCGTCGCCAAAATGCCTCATCGAGGGCGATAACCGCGGAAAGAACAATACTCCCCGAAAAGGCGGTGACAAGTCGTGGCAAAATACTTCAAAGACACGGAAAGCTTCGTCGAAGCAGCAGGAGAGAAATACAAGCTCAATGCGCAGCAAAAACAGTACCTTCGGGAACTCGCAGAGGAACGGGAAAAAGAACGCTCCGCACGGAAAGAAAAAACATTAAAGTTCATCGGCTTTCTGCTCGTAGTCGGCATTATCATATTTGCCTGCCGACACTATTGGAGCAAACCTGCACATACATTTCCTGCAAAGGATATTCTTGAAGTCCACTTCATTGACGTTGGACAGGGCGACTGCACTTTCATAGCTGCAAACGGCACTACTATGCTTGTTGACTGCGGTGAAGATGCGGTATCGGCTCAGGTAGTAAAGTATCTGAAAAAACTCGGCATCGGGCGGCTGGACTACGTTATAGCTACTCACCCTCACTCAGACCATATGGGCGGTATGTACCGCATCATCGAGACCTTTGATGTGGGAGAAATAATGATACCGATAATGCCCGAGGAACAACTGCCTACAGCCATGTTCTATGACAGATTCCTTGATGCCTGTGAGGACAGAGAGACCGTTGTAACTGCCGCAAATGTGGGAAGGGTCATAAATATAGGCGACGCAAGGGCGGAGATAATAGCTCCCGACGGTACATTTCAGGAGGATATAAACAATTATTCCATAAGCTTTATGCTGTATCACGGAAGTAATTCGTTCCTGCTGACAGGCGATGCGGAAGCCGAAGAAGAGGCTCAGATGCTGAAAGCCGAAAAAGTCGGCAAGGTCAATGTTTACAAGGCAGGTCATCACGGAAGTGCTTACTCATCGACCGCCGATCTCCTTGCAGTTATACGTCCCGAGATAGCTGTTATTTCCTGCGGCAGGGAAAATCCCTACGGTCACCCTGCTGACAGTACCATAAAAAGGCTGAAAGAGTACACAGACCATATCTACCGCACTGACGTATGCGGAACTATAGTCATAGAGTCCGACGGCAAGAAGCTGTCACTCACTCCCGAAAGGAACGCGGAATGATAATCATTGACAGATTTGAAGGAAATCTCGCTGTACTTGAAACAGACGACGGTATGATAAATGTTGAGCGAAGCCTGCTCCCCGAAAATGCAGCCGAGGGCGATGTACTCGTCTATGACGGCTCTTGGACCGTGGATACAGCTGCCACAGAGCAAAGACGGGAACGCACAAAAAAGCGGCTTAAAAGGCTTATGAACAAAACTGATAAAAGAGGAAAAATTGACTGATATCATTATTATAGGCGGCGGTGCAGCAGGCTGCTTTGCAGCTGTTACAGCCGCCAGATACGGAAAGTCCGTTATGGTTTTCGAAAAAAACGAAAAGCTGGGCAGAAAGCTGCGCATAACGGGAAAGGGGCGCTGCAACGTGACCAACAACAGCTCCTCTGAGGAGCATATGAAGAATATCCCCGTAAATCCGAGGTTTCTGTACAGCTCTTTTGCAAGCTTCGATGCCGAATGTACCATGAGCTTCTTCGAGGAGCTTGGCGTACCGCTGAAAACAGAGCGTGGGAACAGGGTATTCCCCGTAAGCGACAATGCCAACGATATCGCTGACGCTATGGCACATGAAATGAAACAGCTCGGCGTCAAGGTCATACAGAAGCGCGTCACGAAGGTACTCACGGAAAACGGTGCAGTCTGCGGCGTAAAGGCAGGCGGTGAGGAATACCGCTCGGCTGCGGTGCTGATAGCCTGCGGAGGAAAGTCCTACCCTGCCACAGGCTCTACAGGTGACGGATATACTCTGGCGCAGGAGCTTGGACATACAGTGACGGAGCTGAAACCGAGCCTTGTCCCCCTCACCTCTCCCGATAAATACTGCGCGGAGATGATGGGACTATCACTGAGGAATGTAACACTTAATCTTTTCGACAAAGACAAAAAAATATACAGCGAGCTTGGTGAGATGCTGTTTACGCATTTCGGGGTATCGGGTCCGCTGGTACTGAGCGCAAGCTCACATATAAGGGATATGCGGCCTGATCGCTACAGGCTGCTCATAGACCTGAAGCCTGCACTGTCTCCCGAGCAGCTCGATGCAAGGATACAGCGCGACTTCGCAGAAAATCTCAACCGTGATTTCCAGAACGGTATCAGAAAGCTGCTCCCTGCAAAGCTGATACCCGTTATGGTAAGGCTTTCGGGAATATCTCCCGAGCAGAAGATAAACGGCATAACAAAGGAGCAGCGTCATAAATTCGGTGAGCTTATCAAAGCTTTTCCTGTAAGGATATCGGGGTTCCGCCCTATTGATGAAGCTATCATCACAAGCGGCGGGATATCTGTAAAGGAAATTGATCCGAAAACTATGGAGTCAAAACTTGTGAGCGGTCTTTACTTCGCAGGCGAGGTCATAGACGTTGACGCTTACACAGGCGGCTTCAATTTGCAGATAGCTTTTTCTACTGCCTATACTGCGGCAGTGAATATGTAAAAAGGGGTAAATGATATTATGGGATGTATTGGCAATCTTTTATGGTTCATCTTCGGCGGATTCTGGAGCGGTCTCAGCTGGTGTCTGGTAGGGCTGCTGTGGTGTATAACCATAGTCGGCATACCTATCGGCAAGCAGTGCTTCAAAATGGCACATCTTTCCTTCATGCCTTTCGGCAAAAACGTTGAATACGGCGGAGGCACTGTAAGCTTTCTCGTAAATCTGCTGTGGCTCATATTCGGCGGTCTTGTCATGGCTATAGAATTCGCAGCTATCGGTCTGGTGCTTTGTATCACCTTTATCGGTATACCATTCGGTGTGCAGATGTTCAAGCTTGCAAAGCTTGCTCTCATGCCGTTTGGTGCTGAGGTAAAGTAAAGGCTGGGCTGTATTATGATAAAAATAATCATTGTATATACTGTTCCGCTGCTTCTGCTGATACTTGCTGTGATATCCATGACAAATCACGGTAAAAAGGAGAAAAAATGCGGTATCGCTCAGATTATCCTGACACTTCCGCCTCTTTTCACAACGCTTATCATACTGGCTGCAAACCTGACTAATAGTGCAGTATCGGAAGATACAGAAACTGTACGCAGGATACTGTATTACGGCGAGGTGGCTGTGGGACTCCTGTTCACGGTCGGACTGGGCTATTACGGCGTTCTTGCTATCATAGAGCTTGTCTTAATGTCACTTATCAAAGCATCAAGTCCCAAGCTCGGCAGAGCTTACCTTGCAGCTTTCTGTATCTGCGCAGCAATGCCATTGCTCCTCTACAGCTTTTATCCTATTTTTGACTAAGTGGAGGGCATAATTACATGAAAAAAGATATTTCACGGAATTTTTTCCGATATGTTTTTGAGTTCGCAGCCGCAGGCTTCATCGGCTGGCTGTATGAGGTGGGCATCACATGGGCGATGTATCACTATTTTGAGAACCGAGGTATACTTCATCTGCCCATAGTCCCCATATATTCAGTGGGTGCGTTCATTCTTCTGGCTATGCTGAGAAAAAAACGCAATCCGTTTTTCATCTTCATCTTCGCTCTTGTGGTAACGACCTTGTTTGAGCTTGGTTCTGCATACCTGCTGGAATTTTTATTCCACAAGCAGTTCTGGACTTATCACAACTGGTATTTCTCCATACTTGACAGGTCGAGCCTTATATCAAGTGCCATATTCGGACTTCTTGCCGTGGCATATTTCTATGTGCTCCACCCTCTTTCGGGAAAGCTCAGTGAAAAGCTGCCGAAGCCCGTATGCGTCGGCGCAGGTATAACCATATCAGCTGTGATAATTACCGATTTTGTCATCTCGGTATATCAGCTGCTGAAAGACAGGTGATGTTATGGAGCATATTTTCGGACTGGTCGTTGTACTTATAATGGAGATCATTTACGAAGCAAGCAAGAGCCCAAAAGTACCAAAGCCTTTACGCTATATCCTAATAGGTCTGACAATACTGTTTTTTGCGGCTTTCTTCGTCTGCATATTCATTGCAGGTATCTGGACACTGAAAAAGACAGTCCCCGGCGGAATAGTAATAATAGCACTTGGACTTCTCATGCTGATACTCAGCATACGGAAATTCCGCAAAACATACCTGTAAATTTAAATAGGGAAGAAAAACATTATGTAATACAGCCATGAGCCGTTAGCCATTAGGCATTAGCCGAAAGAGTTCGCTAACGCTCACAATATTTAAATTATTCGCCGAAGGCGACACATTGGCTAATAGCTAACGCCTAAAGGC
>CAMYYQ010000117.1 GCA_947303535.1 uncultured Ruminococcus sp. | reverse complement strand
CAGCGTTACGGCAAGTATTGATGCTACCGGTAAGGGAGCAGAGACTCTTACAGGCGTTCAGAACATCATTACAGGCTACAAGAAAGGTAAAGAATCAAGACCGTTGAATATTCGCTTCATCGGTAATATAACAGATCCCTCAGTTCTCACTAAAGGCGACCTTATGATGGATACGGTCAAGGCAGGCTGTACCGTTGAGGGAATAGGCAGCGATGCTACTCTTAACGGCTTCGGTCTCGTTTTGAAGAACTGTTCAAACGTTGAGGTGAGAAATCTCGGCTTTATGAACTGCAACAGCAATGAGGGCGATGACTGCGGCTTACAGCAGAATAATGACCATGTATGGGTACATAACTGTGATTTCTTCTATGGCGATGCAGGCTCCGATGCAGATCAGGTAAAGGGCGACGGAGCACTTGATACCAAGACATCTACATATATAACTCATTCCTATAACCACTTCTGGGACAACGGCAAGTGCAACTTGCAGGGTATGAAGTCTGAGTCTACGGATAATTATATCACATACCACCACAACTGGTATGACCACTCAGACTCACGCCATCCCAGAATAAGGACTTGTTCGGTACATTGCTACAACAACTATTTTGACGGCAATGCCAAGTACGGTGTAGGCGTAACAATGGGAGCTTCATGCTTCGTTGAGAATAATTATTTCAGAAACTGCAAATATCCTATGCTTATATCCATGCAGGGCTCTGACGATATCACAGGCGGTACATTCTCAGGTGAAGCAGGCGGCGTTATCAAGTCCTTCGGCAATATTATGACAGGTCAGAAGGCTTATACAACTTATCAGCAGAACAATACTGATTTTGACGCATATGAGGCTTCTTCAAGAACAGAGAAGATAGGTTCCGACGTAAAGGCAAAGAGCGGCGGAACTTCATATAACAATTTTGATACATCAAGTGTGATGTACAGCTATACTCCCGACAATGCAAGCGATGTGCCTGCAATAGTTACATCAAAGGCAGGACGAGTTGACGGCGGCGACTTCAAATGGCAGTTCAACAATGCTGTGGACGATGAGAGCTATGCAGTCAATCAGGGGCTCAAATCCGCACTTGTGGCATACAAGGGAAGCGTAACAGCTATCGGAAGCGGCTTCAAGGAGGACAATACTCCTGCACCTGTGGTAACGACTACCACTGTTACTCAGCCCGTAGCTACTGATATAACTACTACCACGACTACAGCTTCATCGACAACTACATCTGCTCCTGTGGTAACTCCCGTAACAGGCGGAAATATCATCTTCGCTTCACCAAACGGCGGCGGAGACGGCAGGACTGCAAATTCGCCTACTGACGTTCTTACAGCTATAAAGTCAGTACCCGCAGGCGGCACTATATATCTCCTTGCAGGTACATATAAATATACTTCAACTATTATGATAGAGGAGAGCAACGCAGGTAAGGCAGGCGCATATAAGACAATTGCTGCTTATCCCGATGCTGAGGTAAAGTTTGACTTTACAGGACAGGCTGTTGACGGTGCAAACCGCGGATTTGTCCTTGACGGTTCATACTGGCACTTCTACGGCTTCACTGTAGCAAATGCAGGCGACAACGGTATGCTCCTCTCAGGCGATAATAATATCATCGAAAAGATGATATTTGAGGGAAACCAGGATACAGGACTCCAGATATCAAGATATAACGGCTCATACAATACTGTTGCACAGTGGCCTACCAACAACCTTGTGAAGAACTGCACATCGCGCAATAACTGTGATGATGCCACAATGGAAAATGCAGACGGATTTGCTGCAAAGCTTACCTGCGGTGAGGGAAATGTATTCGACGGCTGTATCTCATACTGCAACTCTGACGACGGCTGGGACTTATACGCTAAGGAAGCTACAGGTCCTATTGGTGTGGTAACAATTAAGAACTGTATCGCATTCCGCAACGGCTTCACAGAAAGCGGCAAGGGCTACGGCGACTGTGACGGCAACGGCTTCAAGCTTGGCGGCGGCGGTGTGGGCACACGCCATATCGTAGAGAACTGCCTCGCGTTTGAGAACCTCAACTGCGGCTTTACAGACAATAATAACCCGAAATTCGGCGATATGAAGAACTGTACCGCGTACAACAACGGTATCGGCGGCAAGGGTAAGGCTAACTACATGGTATACCGCTGCGATACATCTGCGACCTTCAATGGTATGATGTCGTACATCAATACAGGCAAGGTCTCAAAGACAAATGCGGCAGGCATCAAAGTCTCAAATGATAAGTTTGTCGGAAATATGGTCAATTCCATTTACTACAACAGCAAGTATTATTATGCAAAGTCGAATACGACCATGACTAACGGCGCAAAGCTGGGCGATATCATTACTCCTGCGGACAGTGACTTTATTACACTTAACGTTGCTGCTATGGGAACTGATTTCCACAAGGCGTGGAGAAATGCAGACGGCTCACCAAAGACGGACGGTTTTGCTGAAACAGCGTCAGGCAGCGCGTACAAGAACATCGGTTATCATATGAGCAGCGGAGTCAAGCAGACTGCAACTTCCGACCCTTACGCAAACGGTACATCAAACCCTGTACAGACCACCACTTCCGCAACGACCACAACAACCACTACTACAACGACCACTACAGTAACATCGACTACACTTCCTAAGAATAACGGCGTGGCAGGTGATGCAAACGGCGACGGCGAGATAGATATGTCTGATATCGTGCTTATCATGCAGAGTCTTGCAAATCCTAACAAGTATCAGATAGCTCCTGAAAACCTTGCAAATGCAGATGTTAACCAAAGAGGCAACGGCATAACCAACGGCGATGCACTGGCTATCCAGAAGTATCTCCTGCATCTCATACCCACTCTCCCCGAATCATAATATGATCGGGCTCCAAATAAATGATACAATGGAAGAAGGAACCTCACCCCCATCAGGTTCCTTTTTTCATAATTTAAGTCGTACACTTAAATTATAACAGATTTTTTACATTTAAAGATAGATAAAGTGTTGACATTGAGCTTAAAAGAAAGTATAATAAGATTAAAGAATTATTGGAGCTTTCCAATAAAAGGAGGATATATAACATGAAAAGCAAGTTAAGAAAAGCGATCGCACTTGCTGCTGCGGGAGTCATGGCAGCTGTACAGTGTAGTTCAACAGGTCTTTTCAATGCTATCGCAGCAGGTGAGGCAACTGCTGCTACAGCTTTCCCTTACACTATCGAGGGCGAAAAGATGAAGGGGGCAGACCTGTGGACATCTATCTATCAGACAGAGATACCGGGATACTCAGGCGAGGGATTCTATTATCTCACAGCTCAGCCTGCATCATTTGAGGTAACTGTTCCCGAGGACGGTATGTATTCTATCGTTGTCCGCGGAGCACAGATACTCAATGAGGGCGGCAGACAGCAGGCTGTAAAGATCAACGGAGTTAAGTACACGACACAGGCTGCTTATTCGGACAAGTGGACAGACTATGATTTCGGAATGGTACGTATGAACAAGGGCGTTAACACTATCGAGTTCATAAGTGAGTACGGTTATATGGCTATTGATAAGGTAACGGTGGATAATGCACAGTTCCCTGATCTTTCAAAGGCAAGCGGCACTACTGTGGACGCTAAGGCTACTCCCGAGACAAAAGCTCTTATGAAGTATCTCAAGAGCGTTTACGGTAAGCATATCCTTTCGGGACAGCAGGAGATATACGGCGGCGGTCACGCTGTTGAAACTACTATCCGCTATGACGCAAATGCAAACAAGTGCGTAGATCAGGACGGCGTTGAGTACGTTATCGACCAGGAGAGCTGGGACAAGACCGAGCAGGGCGAGAAGTTCCCGTGGCACTGTACAGGTCCTGACGGACAGGTCTATACCTACAGCACTCAGAATCGCAACTATACATATAACGACTATAACTATGAAGTAAGATACATCAAGGAGCTCACAGGCGAAGAGCCTGCTATACGCGGCTTTGATTTCGGAAGCTACTGTCCTTGCTATGCATGGGACGACGGCGTTGCACAGCGTATGATCGACTGGGCTACTAAGAAAAACGGAATATGTACAGCTTCATGGCACGTAAATGTTCCTACTACAAAGGCTGACTACACTCTTGGTGAGCCTCTTGACTTCGCAAAGACAACTTATACACAGAATACAGACTTCGTAACTGCAAACTGCATGGTAAAGGGAACTATGGAGTATGATTACTTCCAGCTCTGTATGAAAAATCTTGCAGCTGAGCTGAAAAAGCTTCAGGACGCAGGCGTACCTGTAATATTCCGTCCATTCCATGAAGCTGAGGGAAATCCAAGCCATACCGATGATCCTATCGACGGTTCTGGAGCATGGTTCTGGTGGTCCAAGGAGGGCGCAGTAGTATACAACAAGCTCTGGAACTTCTTGCAGGATACTCTCACAAACGAATATGGACTCCACAACCTTATATGGGAGCAGAACCTCTATGCATGGTCTGACAGCTCAGCAAAGTGGTACTCAGGTGATGACAAGGTAGATATCGTAGGCTTTGATAAGTACAACTGCCAGTACAACCGCCACGACGGCAAGCAGCAGGGAACTCCTAACGAGGACGCTGAGGCTGGTATATTCTATACTCTGAATAAATTCGTCAAGGGCAATAAAATGGTATCAATGCCTGAGAACGATTCATGCCCGAGCCTTAACAATATGCAGGTAGAACACGCTTACTGGCTGTACTTCTGCCCGTGGTACGATTCGGAGCAGGCACACTTCCTTTGCGGCAAGGAGTATCAGGATCCCGATACATTCAAGGAGCTTTACAAGAGCGATTTCTGTATCACACTTTCAGAGCTGCCAAAGGACCTTTACAAGGGAAGCTCTGAACCTGCCACAAGCACAACAACGATTACTACTACAAAGCCTGTAACAACTACGACTACTGCCACAACTTCTTCCACACCTGCTGTAGCAGCTAAGAAGTACGGTGATACAAACTGTGACGGCGAGATAGATATGTCTGATGTTGTACTTATCATGCAGTCACTTGCAAATCCGGACAAGTTCGTCATAAAGTGTACAGACAAGAATCACATTACTGAGCTGGGCGAAGCAAACGGCGACGTTGACAAGAGCAGCAAGGGCATCACTTCCAACGACGCACTGCGCATACAGGAATTCCTCCTCGGCAAGGTAAAAGACCTTACACCGTCAACCAAGTGATAATAAAATGAATAAACCCGAAAGAGTGTTTTCTTTCGGGTTTGTTTTTATCTGATGAATGTATGAATAGGATTCAAAAGTAGGGGCGGATATTATCCGTCCGTCAGCAACAAAAAAA
>CAMYYQ010000116.1 GCA_947303535.1 uncultured Ruminococcus sp. | reverse complement strand
ATGACGGTATGGCTTCATATTACGCTATACAGGCAAACGGCTCGAACGATGATCTCCACCAGAGCAAAATGGGTGCTCAGAAGATAGCTGAAATAATGGCTGAGGAGCTGGCTGCTCCTGCAAGAGAGCCTATCCACCCTAATGCTGATGTGAGCTATATGTTCAAGAACGTCAACAGCGGACTTTACATGGAAGTGGCTGACGGCAGCACATCAAGCGGCGCAAATGTTCAGCAGTGGGGCGCAAGCTCGTCACAGCCGCATAATACATGGAAGTGCGTACAGGCTACGGGAGATTATTTCTACATAAAGCCAAGCAATGCCGATCTTTATCTCTATGTTGACAACGGAAGCCGTGATAACGGTGCAAATATGGTAGTCGCCGACAAGAACGGCTACAGCGATCAGTTCTTCAAGTTCCAGGACAACGGTGACGGCACAGTTACTATCCTCACAAGAGCTTCAAGAGATGCTTCGGCTGTTGAGGTAGGAAGTGCGGCTACAAGCAACGGCGCAAATATCCAGCAGTGGGAAGTAAACGGTCATAACTGCCAGAAATGGGAGATGATAGAGGTTGCTGATGCAGTGGTTACAACTACTACCACCACAACAACAACGACCACCACTACCGTGACTACGACTACTCAGGAAGTCAAGCCTGCTACAACATCTTTCAACTTCGCAAATATCCCCGACTTTTTCATAGATTACGGCGATGCCAACTGTGACGGCACAGTCGATATGTCGGATATAGTTCTTATAATGCAGGCTCTTGCAAACCCCAACAAGTACGATATAGGCGGTTCTGACAGCCATGCTATCACAAATTTCGGACGTCTGAATGCAGACGTTACAGGCAACGGCGACGGTATGACAGTCAACGACGCTATGTTCATACAGAGATGTCTGCTTGGACTTGATACACTTCCCGAACCTATCAGTGTTGTGGTTGAGCAAACTACTACAGCTCCTGCCACTACGACTACAACAGCTGTTACGACTACAACTACAACAGCTCTTGTTCCTGTGAAGTATTTCGCAGTAGATCAGGTGTGGACAAACGGCGTGACCGAAACTGTCAACAGCGGCTACACAAAGTCGGAGGGTTACGTAAATCTTGACAATACGACAGACAGCAATATCACATTCACAGTTGATGTTCCTCAGAACGGAAACTACATGACACATATACGCTTCGCAAACGGTTCTACAAGTGATCGTAAGATGAAGCTGTTTGTCAATAATAATATGGACAGCTGCTGGATGCAGTCATTCCCCGGTACAGGTTCATGGACGGACTGGAACGAGTTCGGAATAGTTCTTCCACTCAAGGCAGGAAAGAATACTATCCTTTTCCAGTCGGCAATGTCAGAGGGCGGTCCAAACCTTGACTACATAGAGCTTATCCTTACCGATGAGCCATATGCCGAGGTATACGATCCGTCGCAGGAACAGCAGAACATAGGCAGTGGTCAGCACACACTCTACATTGCAGGTGACTCAACTGTACAGACCTATCGTGAATCTTATGCTCCGCAGCAGGGCTGGGGCTACTATATGCAGGACTACTTCAACAGTGATATCACTGTTGCAAACCACTCCATAGCAGGAAGAAGCTCCAAGAAGTTCTATGATGAGGGCAGATGGCAGACTATTGCCGACAGCCTCAAGACAGGCGATTTCGTAATGATACAGTTCGCTATCAACGATGCAGGCGCATCAAATGCGGACAGATATGCTCCGACCTGCGGAAATGTTGATAATCCGTCATCTGGCTCATATGAGTGGTATATGACACAGTTTATCAAGTCCGCAAAGGACAAGGGCGCAACTCCTATACTTGTAACTACTACTATCGGCATGAAGGCTTACTCAAACGGCAGATTTGTCAACAGCTACACCAACTATAACGAGGCTTGCTACAATCTTGCCAAGAAGTACAGCATACCATGCATCGACCTCAATACTCTTATGGTGAACCATTACAACTCAGTTGGCTATGATACAGCCAAGAGCTATCATCTTATGGGCGCAGTTGCAGGTTCTACAGACGGTACTCACTTCTGTGAAAAGGGCGCGAATATCGTTGCAGGACTTGTTGCAGGCGAGGTAAGAAAGCAGAACATAAGCGGACTTGCTTCATATCTCAAATAAGAGCTAAGAGCTTAGAACTAAGAGCTAAGAAGGGGCGGATCATTCCGCCCCTTTGCTATGCAGACAAAAAAGGGACGCCTATTGGCGTCCCTTAACTAATTACTCGATAGTAACTTTCTTCATTACCTGTGGTGTTGTTGGCTTGTCGTTATAATCTGTAGCACACTCTGCGATCTCGTCAACAACTTCAATGCCCTCGATCACCTTGCCGAATGCAGCGTAGTTGCCGTCAAGGTGCGGAGCGTCCTCGTGCATGATAAAGAACTGTGAGCCTGCTGAGTTTGGCATCATTGAACGAGCCATTGAGAGAACTCCTCTTGTGTGCTTGAGGTCGTTCTTAACGCCGTTTGCAGCAAATTCGCCCTTGATCTGCCAGCCGGGACCGCCTGTGCCTGTACCGTTTGGACAGCCGCCCTGTATCATAAATCCCGGGATAACTCTGTGGAATGTAAGACCGTCATAAAAGCCCTGCTTTACGAGCTTTTCAAAATTCTCACAAGAGATAGGAGCGATATCCGGATAAAGCTCTATCTTTATTTTCTTTCCGTTTTCCATTTCAATAACTACCATTGTTATTTCCTCCGTAAAAATATATCAGTTCATTTCAATTACGATCTTCTCAGCAGGTTTGATATAGGTCGTTGTAACTTCTGCTTCAGTTCTGCCCTGATTATACTCTTCAAGTATTGAAAGGGTAGTAGTCGGCATATTAGCCTCCTCAGGAGTTGTTACAGGGATAGTTTCGACGACCTCGCCGAATATATTTGTAACTGTTATATATTCTCTTGTGTCTGCTTCCTCTTCAGGCTCTGAAGCCTCTGTAGTATTATTAGGGGATAACTGACCTTGATCCGTAGAGAATATATTATCATCTGTGATAAGATGCGGTTCTTGCTTTGTAGCTGAATTTGCATGGTTCTCTTTGTTGGTCTTGATTATGTCCTCAGTACATGATTTACCTGCGAGCACAACGAGTCCTGCTGCAATAAAAGCCAGAAATAAAGAGATTATCCTGTTTCTTTCCACATTTTCCTCCGTCCCTCAGCTGAAGCTGAAAAAAGTTTATATAATATTATAAAACAATATTGGCGGATTGTCAAGAGCTTCATGCCGTTATGGTATTAAACTCAGGTTGATACATTTAAAAAAGGCGAACACTTTGAAACGTCCGCCTGTGGTGCTATTCGAGAAGTCCCTTGATGCCCTTTTCCGCAAAGGCTTCTTTGTAGTAAACAAGCTCTTCCTGTATTATATCGTCAATTACTCTCATTCCGAGAAGCTCCACAGGAGCTTTATCATCGGTGAGAATGTGTTTTCCTGCGTTGTAGCGCACAAGAGTGCCCTTTACGCTTGTCATAAGATCGCGGAGGTCATCGTTTTTCAGCGAGTCGATGTTTTCGGCGAAAAAATCGGTCATGCTGCCGTTATCGGAAGCGAAAAGCTCGCGGTTTGTAGAGCCTGCAACGTCAACAGTGTATACATTCCCGAATACGGAAGCGATAGTGTCCGAAAGCCAGCCGTTTATGCCGTCTGAGCTTTCCGAGCGCATATTCATATTTACCACCATTACGCCGTTTTCGTTGAGGTGCTCCTTGACAAGCGTGAAGAACTCTCTTGACGACATCTGAAAGGGGATAGTTATATCCTGATAAGCGTCCACCATGATGATATCGTACTTTTTGTCACAGCCCCCGAGAAAGGCTCTGCCGTCATAGGTAGTGACCTTGATATTGTCAGGCAGGTCGAAGTAGCTGTGAGCCAGATCGGTTATTTTGTCGTCAATTTCCACGCCCTCGGCAGTGATGTTGCTGAAATAGGTGGAGCACTGCTTTGCGTAAGTGCCCGTGCCCATGCCGAGGATAAGCATATCCGCGTCGTCGGGAGAAGCTGTCATAAGGGGAGCAGCCATAGCGTAATCGTAGTACATACCTGTCAGCTCGCCTGATTTCATGTATACGGACTGAACTCCGAAAAGCACATTTGTGGAAAGCTCGGTGCGCTCGGGGTAGTCCTTTACCTGTAGGTAGTTGTAGACAGATTCGCCCTCATATGCAAGTCCCTTTTCCCAGAATGCAAAGCCCATTACAGGCGAAGTGAAGCAGCAGACGATGAAAAGTGCAGCCGCAATGCCTGTTTTGACAGCTCCGCGTTTTGAGCTTATGAAGTATATGAGCCCTATGACGAGCATTATACCTGCGAAGATAAGGAAAGTAACGGCAGTTCCCACAGCAGGTATGGAAATGAACGTAGGAACGAAAGTACCGATGATAGAGCCGATAGTGTTTGCAGCACCAAGAGTTCCAACAGTCTTTCCGCTGTCGTCCAGTGAGTCAACGGTGTATTTTACCAGTGATGGAGTTACTGTACCAAGCAGGAACAGGGGATAAACGAATACCACCATACAGGTCAGGAAAGCCGCCCATATGAGAAAGTTTGTGTTTATCGTGATAACAAGCAGTCCTGCAATGCCTGCGATAGCAAGCTTGCCTATGAACGGTACAGCGGCTATCCATATTGAAGCGATAAGTATGCGTCCGTAGAGCTTATCGGGATCTGGGTTCTTGTCGGCACTTCTGCCGCCGTAGATGTTTCCGAGAGCCATGGCTATCATTATCGTACCGATTATTATAGTCCAGACTATCTGCGACGAACTGAAATAAGGTGCAAGAAGTCTGCTTGCACCAAGCTCTACAGCCATAACAGACATACCTGCAAAGAATTCAGTGATGTATAAGTACCATTTGTTTCTGAGTATTTTTGGCAGCGGCTTTTTTTCAGCCGCTTTGCTGACCGATCTGTTTTTCATAACATTCTCCTGTTATTACATTAAAATTACTGCGTTATCAGTATAACACATTTCCGCTGATAAATCAATGTTTTGATTTTATTAAGTCATAATGCAGCTGTGCGGTACATATGCTTTAGCAGGAGGAGATAATATGAACAACGGTAATCTCGATATGGAAAAATACAAGCAGGAGATGATGAAGCTCTACAGCAGGAGTACTTCTCCCAATGATACGGCAGAGGAGCCGCCGAAAGCTGCCGAGGGATACGATGCTAAGCCTGAGGAGATAAACGAGGTAGATGAAAATGCTCCCGATGATACGGCTTATGCTGAATATACAGAAGAGGACTCGAACGGTGCAGATGTTGACTACAACAGCCGCTTTCCTGATCC